>CALDZQ010000179.1 GCA_937944035.1 uncultured Neomegalonema sp.
GGTGGTCGCGCAAAGCGGGGCGGATTTCGTGCATCCTTACAACGACCCCCGCGTGATCGCGGGACAGGCGACGTGCTCGCGCGAGCTGCATGAGCAGGTCGAGGGACTGGACGCGGTGATCGCGCCCATCGGTGGCGGGGGAATGATCTCCGGAACCTGCCTGACCCTGTCGACCATCGCGCCGCATGTCGAGATTTACGCCGCGGAGCCGGAGCAGGCCGACGATGCTTATCGCTCTTTCAAGGCGGGTCATATAATCGCCGACGACGCGCCCGTAACCATCGCGGACGGGTTGAAAGTGCCGCTCAAAGAGCGCACATGGCATTTTGTATCGAACCACGTCACGGACATTCTGCTGGCCAGCGAGCAGGAAATCATCGACGCGATGTTCCTGACATGGCAGCGGATGAAAATCGTGATCGAGCCAAGCTGCGCCGTACCGCTGGCGACGATCCTGAAAAACCCGGAAGTCTTTAAAGGCAAACGCGTTGGTGTTGTGATAACCGGCGGCAATGTTGATCTGAAATCGCTCCCTTGGATGCAATCCTGAGAATTTGGAGAAAATTTATGAACGCTTACACCAAGATCAGTGAACTCGAAGTCGGTTACAACGTCCCCGCGTCTGTCGGGATGGATGAGGCTGACATCCAAACGCCTTGCCTCGTGGTCGATCTCGACGCGATGGAGCGCAATATCAAGAAAATGGGCGCATTCGCCAAGGAAATGGGTGTGCGCCACCGCAGCCACGGCAAGATGCATAAATCCGTGGACGTGCAAAAAGCGCAGCAGGAACTCGGTGGAGCCTGCGGAGTCTGCTGCCAGAAAGTGTCCGAAGCCGAAGCATTCGCGCGCGGTGGAATCAAGGACGTGCTGGTGTCGAACCAGGTGCGCGACCCCGCGAAAATCGACCGCCTCGCCCGCATTCCAAAGCTGGGCGCGCGCGCGATTTGCTGCGTGGATGACATCACAAACGTGCCGGACCTGTCGGCAGCCGCCACAAAGCACGGCACACAAATCGAGTGCCTGGTCGAGATCGACTGTGGAGCCGGCCGCTGCGGTGTGACGACAACGGCTGATGTGATCGCGATTGCAAAGGCGATTGATGCCGCACCGGGCCTGAAATTCGCCGGCATTCAAGCCTATCAGGGCGCGATGCAGCACATGGACAGCTATGAAGACCGCAAGGCGAAAATCGCCATCGCGGTTGCGATGGTCAAAGATGCGGTGGACGGCCTGAAAGCCGAAGGGCTGGAGTGCGACATCGTCGGCGGCGGCGGAACCGGATCGTATTATTTCGAGGGAAATTCCGGCGTTTATAACGAGCTGCAATGCGGATCGTATGCGTTCATGGATGCCGATTACGGGCGCATTCTCGACAAGGACGGCAACCGCATCGATCAGGGCGAGTGGGAAAACGCGCTGTTCATTCTGACCTCCGTGATGAGCCATGCGAAGGCCGACAAAGCCATCTGCGACGCGGGTCTGAAAGCGCAATCTGTGGACAGCGGCCTGCCCTTTATCTATGGGCGCAAAGACGTTGAATACGTGAAATGCTCCGACGAGCACGGCGTCATCGCCGACCCGGATGGTGTGCTGAAGGTCAACGACAAGCTCAAGCTCGTCCCCGGCCACTGCGATCCGACCTGCAACGTACACGACTGGTATGTCGGTGTCCGGAACGGCAAAGTCGAAACGGTCTGGCCTGTGACCGCGCGCGGCTTGGCTTATTGACCTGATACATGAGTGACTGCATATTAAGCGAATGTGCAGTCACTTTTGAGGTGCGATTATGGCGATGTCGATCCGGGGTTTGCCCGATGATGTAAAGACGCGGTTGGAGCACGGCGCGAAACAGGAAGGGCGCTCTCTGAACGCCCACGTCGTCGATATTCTCTCGCGTCATGCGGACGAGAAGGATACCTCGCTTGCGGTGGCTAAGGCTTATGCGGGCAAATCCACTTACGCCGACATGCTTGAAGCACGCAAGATTGAAGAAGAGCACGCGCTCGACTGGAGCATGAGCTACGATGATCCACCTTGACAATAGTGCAATCGACCTGATCCTTGTTGATCGCTGGATGCCCGATAGTGCGTTTGCCATGAGTGCGATTGCTTACGGGGAAGCCATTCGCGGGGTGATGATACGCCCAGATTGCGCTCACTTGATTATGAAAGCCGACTTTGCCCGTCAACTTGACACCAAATCTATCTATCCGTTCGACCGTGCTATCGCTGAAATCTTTGCCGAACTCTCTCCCCGCCGGACGGGCGGACAGCAGGCCCGTGATCTTATGATCGCGGCCACCGCTATTTCAAAGAATGCCCCACTGGCGACAAATGACCGGCGGCTTGCGGCGCTGCACGGTGTGGCGGTTGCGGGCTGCGATCCGCTTGAAATTCTCTACGTCGGTTGATCCGGCATATCTCGAACCAAAGGAATTCCCCATGCTCATCGTCTCCGAACAAACCTGTCAGGAAGTCATTGGCCGTGCCGATGCGTTCACAGCAGTTGAAAACGTCTTCGGGGCGATGGCGCGGGGCGATGCGTATAACTTTCCGGTCATCCGCGA
>CALDZQ010000180.1 GCA_937944035.1 uncultured Neomegalonema sp.
GCCGGAGCTGTTGTTCGGGCTGATTGGTCTGGTATATTCAAGCGCACTGCTCGGCGCGGGGACCATCGTGTTTGGCGCGATGATCGCGATGCACCTGCCGAATATGCGGCAGTTGGCGCTCCGCCCGCTGTGATGCGGCACTATAGTCGGCCCCCGCGACTTGTTCGCGGGGGGGGGAGACCATCCTGAACGATGTAAGGATCATTCCGGATAGTCTAACTTCTTGTTTTGGCGCGTTTTCCGAGTCGGGCAATGAACCCATTGTCCTTGATAACGCTAGGACATGCCCGCGCGTCTTTGCAGGCCGCTGAAGCGCAGCAGGCCGAAATTGTTCAGGGGCTGGTAGAGATTGGCGAAGAGCGGCTCGAATTTGTCGTTCCGCCAGCCCAGCATCTGCCGGATGTCGTCAACGCTGCGCTTGCCGTCCATGCTCATCACGATGCCGGCGGTCTCAGGCGGCAGGGCGCGTTGGAAGGCGAGGCCGTCGAACTCGCCCCGGATGCCGCCCGTTTTATGGATCGACTCCGCCAGCGCCGAAGGGGAAGCGCCGATGATGCAGGGCACGGCTTGCGGTCCCGGCACGGCAACCCGCCCTTGTTCGGCCCCTTTGGCGACCGCGTAGAAGTTATGCACTTTCATATTGCCGGTCAGCCGCTCGGCCAGTGCCGCCTGCTCAGGGTAGGGCAGGGCCACCACCCGCTCGCGCAGGACCGGATCGCGCAGCATCATGCGCGGATCGTAGCGCCCCGGTGCGGTGAACGACACGAGGGTCATATCCGCCCGGTCCACCGCAGCGAACAGCGCGGGCACGTCATAGGCGCGGTCGCGGCTGTGCAGCAGCAGGTCGTAAAATCCCGCATCGCCGCCCTCAAGATGGTCATGCACGAACGGATTGCGCTTGAGGCCGTTGGTCGGGGGCAGTGCCTCGAACACGCCTTTCGCGCGGGCCACTTGTGTTTCGGGATCATCTTCGCCGACGAGTGTGCGCAGGGCGTCCTGCATCTGATACACGCCCTCGCGGCCATAGGGCGCATAGACCATCGCGCCCATGCCGCCGCCTTCGGCCAGCGCCCCGCGCAATGCCGCAAAGCCCGCGTCAGGGTCGGGAAGATGGTGCAGCACGCCGCAGCAATCGATGTAGTCGAACGGGCCGTACTCCGCCGCGCCGAGCAAATCCGCCGTCTCGAACCGGATATTCGTCAGCCCCCGCGCCGCCGCCCGCGCCTCGGCAATCGCGCGGCTTGCGGTGGACATATCGAGGTAGACGATCTCGGCCCTGACCTGACAATCGGCCAACACCTGCGCCAGCATAATCAGGCCGTCGCCGGTTCCGCCGCCCGCGACCAGCACCCGAAACGGCTGTGACCAGTCCCGTTGCCCCGCGAACAGGAAATGGTCGATCTCGAACGGATGGCTGGGCGAGCCGATTATCAGCCGCCCCGCTTCCTCGGCCGGATCGCGCTCAGGGTAGGGATAGGCTTCGTACTGGCGTTTAACGGGGTCCATCAGGTGGCAGCCTCACGTGCGAGTTCAATGTATCGTTTGCGCAGTTTCCGGCTGATCGGGCCGGGAACGCCCTGGCTGACGGTTTTGCCGTCAATGCGGACCACGGGCATCACGAAGGAGGATGCGCTGGTCGAGAATGCTTCCGCCGCCGCCTGGGCCTCGGCGATGGTGAAAGGGCGTTCCTCGATTTTCAGCCCCTCGGCGGCGGCGATGTCCAGCACAGCGCGGCGGGTGATGCCGTGCAGAATGTCCGTGCTCAGTTGCCGCGTGATGATTGTGCCGTCGGCGGTGATGATGAAAGCGTTGTTCGATGAGCCTTCGGTGACAAACCCGTCCTCGACCATCCACGCGTCATCGGCCCCTTGCTCCGCCGCCGCCTGCTTGGCCAGCGATTGGGCGAGGAGTTGCACGGTTTTGATGTCGCGCCGCGCCCAGCGGATGTCGTCATGGGAGACGACGCTGATGCCGCTGTCGGCCTTTTTGCTGCTGACCAGCGGGCGGCTTTGGGTGAACATCACCAGGCTGGGCCGTTCGGTTTCGGGGAAGGTGAAATCCCTGTCCGCGACGCCCCGGCTGACTTGCAGATAGACCATGCCCTCGTCCACCGCGTTATCGGCGACAAGGCGCGCCTGAATGGCGGGGATTTCGTCCAGCGGGACGGGGGCGTGCATCTTCAGCTCGCTCAAGGAGCGCGCCAGCCGCCGCATATGGGCGTCATTGTCGATCAGCTTGCCGCCGATGACCGAAGAGACCTCGTAGACGCCATCCGCAAACAGGAATCCGCGATCAAAAACGCTGATCTTCGCGTCTTCCTCCGGCAGGAACGCCCCGTTCACATAGACAATCCGGCTCATCATAATTCCCTGTTAGAGTGCTATACCGCTCTAACGGGGGCGCAGAATCATTTCAAGGAAAGTCGCCGGGGGTCACGGGGTCAGTTTGAGTTTCTGTGATGCGCTTAAAGCCGACAGTCATGCCATATCCGCTTTTGCCCCAACCCGCTTTCAATCTACCTGCTACGCATCCGCCAATGCCACAAAATCAAACTGCGATGGCGAGGTCCGGGGTTTGGGCTTCGGCCTCGCCCGCGACGAAGCGCAGGGTGAAGCATGATCCTTCGTCGACGGTGCTGTCGAGACTGATACTGCCGCCCATTGCCTCCATCAGGCTGCGGGAAATCCACAGGCCGAGGCCGGAGCCGCTGTAGGAATAGCTGCCTTGGACCTCGACCTGGGCGAAGGGTTTGAACAGCTGTGCGGCGTCCTCTTCGCAGATACCGATGCCCGTGTCCCGGACCTCGATTATCAGCGCAACGCCGTCGGGATGCGCGGTGCAGGAGGCCCGAACCGAAACCTGACCCTCCTGCGTGAACTTGATCGCATTCGAGACCAGATTGTTCACCGCTTGCATCACCCTGACCGGATCAAGCATCGCCATCGCGGGCATGTCCGGTTCGACCTCTACCGACAACGAAATCCCCTTCGTCCGGGCCGCGCCCGCGTGCAGGTTGCGCACTTCGTTCATCAACGCGCGCGGGTCGCTTTCGATGGGATGAATGCTCAGCTTGCCCGCTGCGAGTTTTTCGGCGTCGAGAATGTCCGACAGCAGCGTGTTCAGATACCAGCCGGCGGAGATGATCGTTTTGGCGTAATCGGATTGTTTTGGTTTCAAATCGGTGGTGTCGAGCAGTTGCGCCGTGCCGAGCATCGCATTCAGCGGGGTGCGCAGGTCATGCGTGAGTGCGGCAATGGTGGCGTTTTTATCGATATGGGCCTGCCGGGCCGCATCTCTGGCCTCGCGCAGCTCGCGCATTTTGAAGAACCGTTCAACATACGATGCCCGCGAGCGCTGTGCGCAATCCACGACCAGATAGAGCATGAAGCAGACCGCGATGAACTGCATCCAAACCGGTGAGCTGAGCGGCGGGGCGAGTAAGAGGATGTCCTGCGCGGCAACCGCCACCATCCCCAGACCCAGTATGGTGACTCTGAGCGTCATCGTCAGGCGGAGTTGCTGGTAGCGGGTGGCCCCGTAAAGGGCGGAGGACAGCAGAAACATCAATGGTAAGGTCTGGTGCTCAGACGGGTTCACACGGGCGACCATGTTCGCCATGATTGCAACCACGCTCACATGCACAGTCCCCGCGAGCATGATTGCGCAGCTGAGTTTGCGGAGATGGGATGTATCGAAATTATTGTTCCACAACGCGCGTCTGGCGACCAGAAATTGAATCGTTTCCGTCGTGAGCATCACCAGAAAGCTCACGACCGCCAGCCAGACATCAAAATAAAAGGCCACAAGCAGGCACGACCCGCCGTACAGCATCTGACGCCGCCGGAAATACGTGCATATCTCGTGCGAGATGTCATGGATGGATTGCTGCAACATGCCCCTAGGAATACAAGCTGAAGGTCAACACGCCCTAAAGAGCGGCATACTAAATTTCCAGACGGATGCGTAAATAATACTTTTACAACAATGAGTTAATAATTTTAAATCGATGTTTTCTCAATTTATAAGCATATATTGAATACAGCTTTTGGTAGATTGGTGGCATAGCGGGACTGTTCTTTGGCGGAGCGGAAACCTCCCGCCCTCAGGCCGTCAAAATCGCTGCCAGTCCCTCGCGGTAGGTCGGGTAAATCAGCTTCACCCCCAATTCCCGCTTGATGCGCCCGTTCAGCACGCGTTTGTTCTCGCCGTAAAACGTGCGCGCCATCGCGGACATTTCGGCATCCTCGAATTTCACCGCCGGAGGCAGCGGCAGGCCCAGCAGTTCCGCCGCGTGGCCGATCACTTCCTCCGGCGGGCAGGTCAGGTCGTCGGTGACGTTATAGGCCGCGCCGGGGTTGGGGTGTTTGACTGACTGCATCAGCGTGTTGGCGATGTCTTCGGCGTGGATGCGTCCGAAGACCTGGCCCTGTTTGATAATGCGCTGTGCCGTGCCTTTGCGCACTTTCTCGAAAGGCCCGCGCCCCGGTCCGTAAATGCCGGCCAGCCGGAACACATGCACGGGCAAGCCGTGTTCCGCCAAAGCCAGCCATTCCCGCTCTGCCGCGACGCGCCGTTTGCCGCGTTCGCTGGCGGGGCGCAGGTCTGAGGTTTCGTCCACCTCGCCGCCGTTGCGGTCGCCGTAGACCGCCGTTGTGGACAGATAACCGATCCATGCAATCCGCGCGCGCAGGGCGACCAATGCCTCGGCGTACTGCGCCAGCACGGGATCGCCCGCCTCACCGGGCGGGGCCGAGATCAGCACATGCGCGCGCGGGGGCAGCACATCGGCGAGGTCGGGCAGCGGCCACAGATGCGCGTCTATGCCTTGCGCCCGCAGCGCCGCGACCTTCTCCGCATCACGCGCCGTTGCCGCGATATGCCAGCCTTGCGCCCGCGCAAGCGCCGCTGTTGCCTGTGCCGAAAACCCGTAGCCGAAGCAAAAAAGGGTGGGGGCCGACGTGTTTGTTACCTGCAAATCAATCATGGATTCGCCTTTATAGGGTGATTAACCATGCTGCAAGATAGTGCCTTGAATGAAATCCGCGAGAATCCCCATGCGTCCTGCACTCCTTATCGCCACTGTACTCATCATGTCATCCGCTCATCCCGCCTTCGCTCAGACGATGGATTACGACACCTGCATCGCGCAGGCGCAGAGCAATCCCGTGCAGGGACTGACCAGCGCGCAGAACTGGCGCGATACGGGCGGAGGCGGGCAGGCGGCGCGGCATTGCCGCTCCATCGCCCTTGCCGCGCTGGGATCTTTCGCCGAGGCCGCAGGGGTTGCGGAAGCGCTGGCGGTGGAAACCGATGATCTGCCCGCGAAATCGGATTTGCTGGCCCAAGCGGGCGATTTTCAACTGGCCGCAAGCAATCCGACCGCCGCGCGCGCCCTCTATGACCGTGCCCTTGCGGCGGAGCCAAGCTCGATTGAGGCGCTGGACGGGCGCGCCCGTGCGGCGGCGGCGGCGCGGGACTTTAACACCGCCATCACGGACCTCAACCGCCTGCTGTGGCTGTTGCCCAATGATGCCGAAGCGCTGTCGCTGCGCGCGGCCGCCCGACGCCAGACGGGGGATACCACGGGCGCTTTGACCGACGCGGAAGCCGCCATCGCCGCCGATCCGCGCTCTGCCGTCGCCTATTTCGAGCGGGGGGCGGCGCGGGCGATCACAGGCGACCGCAACGGGGCGCGGGCCGACTGGCAACAGGCGGAAGCGCTGGACCCCGGTGGCGAGATCGGCCAACTCGCCGCTGTCAACCGCGCGAAACTGCCGTTGTGAGGACCGCGCGGCGGTTGTGATTATCCGGTGCATCCGGCGGGGGCGAGGGTGTTCATCGTCTGGATGTCGGCGATTTGCAGGGTGCGCAGGCGGAGTTTTCCGGCGGCGGGGTCGCCCGCGCGGAACAGGCGGGTGAGGAGGCTGGACTCCGGCACGACTGCGCCGCCCATCATCATCACGGCGGCGGTGGCCTGTCCGCAGGGGCGCATCTCGATGCAGGCGTCGCGGGCGGCCAGTTCGGTTATCGCGGCGATGCCCATCGCTTTGCCCATCTCGGCGAATTGGTGGGTCGGCGGGGTGACTTTGGCATTTGCGCCGTCCCTCGCGAGGCAGAGGCGGTTGCCGTCGAGCGCGATTTTTGCGGACATCGTGACGGTGAAGACCGATTGGTCGGGCGCGGCGATGCGCATCTCCTGATAGCCGGTTGCGCCGCCGTCAGGGGCGGTTTTCAGGGCGAGGATGGCTGTGCAGCTGTGGCTGTCGGCGTTGTAACCGTGACACGAGACATCGCCCGCGCGCGGTTGGATCGGTTGCGCCTGCGCCGGGGTGACGGCGAAAGCGATGGCGATTGCTAGGGCGGGGGCGAGGGTGGCGAAACGGGTCATGTGGAATACCTGCTGTTGGATTTTTATACGCTGTGGGTAGGGGCAAAAGATTTCAAAACTAAGGCGGCGCGGGTTTGGCACTGTCATGGCAACGGTTCGGGTGGGTTGCACCGCGCGCTTGACTATAAGTTTTTATTATGTTCTTTTTGTCGGGACTTTCGATTTGGACCTGTAAGGAAGAATTTGGACTGGACACTCGCCATAGATCGCAACCGCGATGCGCTGCTTCGGCTGCTGGCTATGCTGCTCACGATGGTGGGCGGTGAGGCGGTTGTCGCGCGGCATCGGCATGTGGCGGCGTGGCGGATTCTGCGGCCCTTGGAGGCAGCGCTGCGGCGGTTGATCGTGGTTGCCAAGGCGGTTTGGAAGATCGAGGCGCGGGGTGCTGTGCCGCGCGGTGTTGGCGGGATCGCTGTGCCGCGTGGGGCGGGGGCCGCTGTGCCCGCGTTTGCGCTGTTCGATGCGCGCAAATCCTTTGCGGCGCGGCGTGTCAGGCGCGGGGAACCGCGCATCCGGTTTTTCGATGATGTGGAAATTTTCGAGCCTGTTGTGGTGGTGTTGCCGGACGATCTGGTCAGTGCGGCGCGGTTGAGCCGTCGGTTGCTGGCTGTGCAGCGGGCGCTGGGCGATTTGCGCGGGCAGGCGCGGCGGATGGCGCGATGGGAGGCCAAACGCGCGGCGGGGCGTGCTTCGAGCGGGAAATATATCGCTCCGATCAGGCCCGGAAAGCCGCCCGGCCACAGGGATCGCGGCAGGCATCCGGTGGATTTCGTGCTGAGCGATTGCCATGCGCTGGCGCTTTATGTGGCGCATGACCCGCCGTGAATTTGTGGGATTTTCAGGTTATTGCTGCCCCGTGCCAGGCGTGGGGGAGGGATTTGGTGTGCGTGGATGCCTGATGGCGTCCAGTAGCTTATTTATTCAGCGGCAATCGGTTTGCGAATCGTTTTATCACCGCGCCCTGCAAGCAATCCTTCGACTGACAGATCTTCGTCCAGTTCCTCCCAGTGGAGGCCAAGCCGGCTGAGACGAACCGCATCCCGCTGACCGGGGGTAGCGGCCATAAGAGTTGGATACCATGCCAACGGCACACCCAATGTTCGCCCGTCAGACAGGGTCAGCCACATAGAATCGGTATCAAACCATACCTTAACGGGCGAAATGCTCATTCCATGTCCCTTCGATCAGGTCTGTATTCTCTCGCACTAACGTTATCAGAATTCGGAGGGTTTTGTCATTATAGCCGTAACTGTCTGCGATTTTGATCTCAGGTTGTAGCCAGATTTTGGCGTCACCGTCGCTGCTTTCGATGTGTATGTGGATCGGCTCGCGCGGATCACCTTCGTTGGAGTAGAAAAAGAAGCGGAAGCCGCCTGATCTGAAAACTGTTGGCATCTTCAAGCCGCCTTCTTCGCCTCGCCCTCAACCAGCGCGACGATGTCGGCCATTATCGTCGTCAGTTCAAAGTCCTTCGGCGTATAAACCCGCGCGACGCCTTGGGCGCGGAGGAGTTCGGCGTCGCTTTCGGGGATGATTCCGCCCGCGACGACGGGAATGTCGTCCAGCCCTTGGGCGCGCATCAGCTCCATGACTTCGGTGATGAGGGGCAGGTGCGAGCCGCTGAGAATCGAGAGGCCGACGACGTGGACACCCTCTTCCAGCGCGGCGTTGACGATCTGGGCGGGGGTCAGGCGGATGCCCTCGTAGACCACTTCCATCCCGCAATCGCGGGCGCGCACAGCGATTTGCTCGGCCCCGTTCGAGTGGCCGTCAAGGCCCGGTTTACCAACCAGAAACTTGATCCGGCGGCCTATCGCGGTGGAAACGCGATTCACCTCGGAACGCACGGTCTGCATGGCTTCGAGATCGGTGGAGGTGACTTGGGCCGAGGCGCTGACCCCTGTGGGCGCGCGGTATTCGCCGAAAACCTCGCGCATCACACGGCCCCATTCACCGGTCGTAACGCCCGCTTTTGCGGCGGCGATGGAGGCGGGCATGGTGTTGCGGCCCTCTTGGGCTGCGGCTTTGAGGTCTGCGAGGGCTGTGGTGACATCGCCGCGTTGCTCGCGCCATGCGTTGAGGCGGCCAATCTGTTCGGCCTCGACCGCAGGATCGACCACGAGGATGCCGCCATCGCCCGCTGTGAGAGGAGATTCGGCGGTTTCAGTAAAGCGGTTTACGCCGATGACGGTCTGCTCGCCGCTCTCGATTTTGGCGATGCGGGCGGAGTTGGACTCGACCAGCTGGCGCTTCATGTAGTCGATGGCGGACATCGCGCCGCCCATCTCGTCGATGCGGGCAAGTTCGGCGCGCGCGCCCTCTTTGAGGGCCGAAACCTTGCGCTCCACGGCGGGGTTGCCGTCGAAAAGATCATCATATTCAAGCAGATCGGTCTCGAAGGCCAACACCTGCTGCATCCGCAGCGACCATTGCTGATCCCACGGGCGGGGCAGGCCAAGCGCCTCGTTCCATGCGGGCAGCTGCACGGCGCGTGCGCGGGCGGTCTTGCTCAGGGTGACGGCGAGCATTTCGAGGAGGATGCGGTAGGGGTTGTTCTCCGGCTGTTGCTCGGTCAGGCCGAGCGAGTTGACCTGCACACCATAGCGGAAACGGCGGAGTTTGAGGTCTGTGACGCCGTAGCGTTCCAGCGTGATCTCGTCCCACAGGTCCACAAACGCGCGCATTTTGCACATCTCGGTAACGAAACGGATGCCCGCGTTTACGAAAAAGCTGATGCGGGCGACGATGCCGGGGAAGTCGGCAGGGTCCACGTCATCGCGCGCTTTCATGCCGTCAAGCACGGCTGTTGCGGTGGCCAGAGCGAAGGCGAGTTCCTGCTCCGGCGTCGCGCCCGCCTCCTGCAAATGGTAGGAACAGACGTTCATCGGGTTCCATTTCGGCACTGCCGCATAGGTGTAGGCGGCCACGTCGGTGATAAGGCGCAGGCTGGGTTCGGGCGGAAAAACATAGGTTCCGCGCGAGAGATATTCTTTGATGATGTCGTTCTGAACCGTGCCTTGCAGCTTTGTAATGTCCGCGCCCTGCTCGTCGGCGGCGGCGACATAAAGCGCCAAAAGCCAGCCTGCGGTGGCGTTGATGGTCATGGAGGTGTTCATCTGTTCGAGCGGGATGCCGTCGAACAGCGTGCGCATATCGCCCAAATGAGCCACCGGAACGCCGACTTTGCCAACCTCGCCGCGCGCCAGGATGTCGTCGCTGTCGTATCCGGTCTGGGTGGGCAGGTCGAAAGCGACCGAGAGGCCCGTCTGGCCCTTGGAAAGGTTGGTTTTATAGAGCGCATTGGAGGCGGAGGCGGTGGAATGGCCCGCATAGGTGCGCATCAGCCAGGGACGGATTTTGGTCTCGGTCATGGGGTGGTCCTGAATGTCTTTGCTGAGTTTATATTGCAGTGCAGCGTAATTGGATGCAAGGGAAACAATCGGTCGCGAAGTGTTAATTTTGCGTAATTATCGTGCGGGCGTTGTGGGCGGTTTCCAGAATTTGCCTATCGCCGCGTAAACTGACATATAGATTTTCGACAGTGAAATTTACGCGTGAAAGAGCGCGCGGTACAGGGCTAAAGCTGAATGAAAGATAGTGTGAACCGGACCGCCGAAGGCATCAAAATCCACAATCCGGAGGATTTCGCCGGGATGCATAAAGCGGGGCGTCTGGCGGCGGAAACGCTGGATATGGTGGCCGGAGAGGTCAAGCCCGGTGTGAGCACGGCGCATATCGATAAGCTGATCGAGACTTTTATCTATGACCACGACGCGACCTCGGCGACGATTGGTTATCGCGGGTATCAACATGCGAGCTGTATCTCGCTGAACCATGTCGTCTGCCACGGGATTCCCGGCGAAAAGACGCTGCGGGACGGGGATATTCTCAACATCGATGTGACCGCGATCCTCGACGGGTGGTATGGCGATACCTCGCGCATGTATGTGGCGGGGGAGGTGAATAAGAAGTCCGAGCGGCTGATTAACGTGACGCATGATGCGCTGATGCGGGCGATTGCGGCGGTGAAACCGGGCAATCATTTCGGCGATCTGGGCCATGCGATCCAAAGCTTTGCCGAGGCGCAGCGCTGCTCGGTGGTGCGGGATTTCTGCGGGCATGGCTTGGGCCGTGTGTTCCATGATGCGCCCAATGTGCTGCATTACGGGAAACCGGGAACCGGACCGATGCTGCGCGCGGGGATGTTTTTCACGATTGAGCCGATGGTGAATCTGGGCCGTGCGGGGACGAAAGTTCTGGCGGATGGCTGGACTGCCGTGACCCGCGACCGCTCTCTCTCAGCGCAATTTGAGCATTCCATCGGGGTGACGGAAGACGGGTGCGAGATTTTCACTTTGTCGCCGAAGGGCTTGTTTCATCCGCTGAAAAATGGCGCTGCGGCCTGACGATGCAGCCTGAAGACGCGCCAGCCAAACCCAAAACCCCCTCCCATTCCGGGCACCGGCAGCGGTTGCGCGAGCGGTTTATGAAGGCGGGTGACGGGGCGCTGTCGGATTATGAGATGCTGGAACTCGTGCTTTTCCGCGCGATTCCGCGTGTGGATGTGAAGCCGCTGGCAAAGGAATTGCTGACGCGGTTCGGCGATTATGCCGGGGTGATCTCGGCCCCGCCCGCGCGGTTGCGGGAGGTGAAGGGACTGGGAGAGGCGGCGATTGTCGAGTTCAAGATCGTTGAGGCCAGCGCGCAAAGGCTGGGCCAAAACAGCGTGATTGACCGGGTTGCGCTGTCGAGCTGGTCGGCGCTGATGGCCTATTGCAAATCGAAAATGGCGCGGCTGGAGCGTGAGGAGTTCAGAATCCTGTTCCTCGACCGCAAAAACCGCCTGATAGCGGACGAAGCCCAAAGTAGGGGCACGGTCGATCATGTTCCGGTGTATACGCGGGAGGTTGTTAAGCGCGCGCTTGAACTCAATTCTTCTGCCATTATACTGGTCCACAATCATCCCAGTGGTGATCCGACGCCCTCGCGGGCGGATATTGAGATGACAAAGCAGATCGCCGATGGCGCTAAGCCGCTGGGGATTACGGTCCATGACCATGTGATTATCGGTCGTGAACTTGATGCGAGTTTCAGGGCACTGGGGTTGTTGTGAGTGCTGCGCGCCGCCGTCACATTTCAAGCCAATTTGTATCTATACATTGTGCAGTCTTTGCCTCAACTTCGATGTGGAAGCGCATGATCTCGCTGAAAATTTACCGGTATTGTCTGGCGTCTTTCTTGCTTCTTACCCCCTATGCAAGCTATGGAAATGAATATGGTTAACGCTGTACGTTCCGCCCTCTACGCGGCGATGATCCTGACAGTGAGTGGCAGTGCTGCGCTCGCTGAGGGAGACCTTTTTGTCCGTCAACTCGAACTGACGCCGGAGCAGGTTGCCCTGCACACGCCGCGCCCCAATGATCCGTATGCGCTGGAGCAAGCGTTATCGGTGTCGGTAATGGCGGCGGGGAATCAGCGGCGGTTGCAGTCCGGGCTGGGTGAGTTGTCGATTGACCAAGGCTTGGTGAATGCCGCGCAGCGGTACAGTCAGAAAATGCGCGATTTGGACTTTTTCGCCCATGACGCGCCGGATGGCGAGACGCTGGCGCAGCGGCTGCCGGAGGATGAGCGATTCCGTTTCTCGCGCCTTGGCGAAAATCTGTGGGCCGGAGAGGGCGCGCTGGACTGGCGCGCGGGGGTTTTGGCCGAGCAAGCCGCTGATGACTGGATTCTCAGCCCCAGCCACCGCGATAACCTGCTGGAACCCGCCTATGATGTTGCGGGGGTCGGTGTCGCGATCGGCGGGGATAAAGTTTATGTGACGATGCTGTACGCGCGGCCCCAGATTGATGCGGCAAGCGCACGGCTCGGCTCGATTTATGGTGATGCGCCCGCCGATCTTTACGGGCTGACGCGGCAGGTTGAGACCGAAGCGTTGAGTGCGATAAATGCGGAGCGCGGGACGCTTGCGTTGCCCGCTCTGATGAATGATTCCGCGTTGTCACAGGAAGCGCGCGCTCATGCCGAGGCCGTGCTGGCATCGGGGAATTTTTCGAATTCGAGCGTTGAGGGTGAGGTTGTGCTGCGCCGCGTCCTGAACAAGCCGGAGAGCGGAACAAGCCGCCTGTCGATGCTGATCTGGCAGGGCAGTGGCGCGGTTGTCTGGCAGGAACAGGCGATTGCGGGATCGGCGATGAAATCCTGGCGCGACCAGGGTGCGAGCATGACGGATATTCTGGACAGCACGTATAATCGGGCGGGTATCGGTGTGGCGAGTGACGGGTCGCGGGTTTATCTGTCCGTTCTGCTGAGCGAGACCGCGCCGGTGATCTCGCAGGCTTTGAGCCGGGCCGAACCGCTGGAGATGATTAATCTTGGCGATATTACCACCATGACCGGTGGGAATTTCGTGACGATTGAATAGAGGCGGGTTTCGGGGATAGGGTTGATCTCGGTTATATGAGAGAGGCGATCCCGTGAAAGCTGCAGTCTACGAAGCCTTCGGGCAAGCGCCGACGATTCAAAACGTGCCGGACCCGACGCCTGAAGCGGCGGGGGTTGTGATCCGGACGATGGCTTCGGGTGTGTGCCGGAGTGACTGGCATGGCTGGGGCGGGCATGATCCGACTATTCAGTTGCCGCATGTGCCGGGGCATGAGCTGGCGGGGATCATCGAAGCGGTCGGGCCGGATGTGCGCAACTGGCGCGTAGGCGAGCGGGTGACGGTTCCGTTTGTCGGCGGCTGCGGGGCTTGCGCGGAGTGCCATAGCGGCAATCAGCAGGTGTGCGATAATCAGTTTCAGCCCGGCTTCACCCATTGGGGATCGTTCGCGCAATATGTGGGCGTCGGTCAAGCGGACCTCAATCTGGTCGCGCTGCCTGAGACGATGGACTTTGCGACCGCCGCGAGTTTGGGCTGCCGGTTTGTGACGGCCTATCGTGCGGTGGTCGATCAGGGTCGGGTCAAGCCCGGTCAATGGCTGGCGGTGCATGGATGCGGAGGTGTCGGCCTGTCCGCTGTGATGATCGCCAAGGCGATGGGCGCGCGGGTTGTGGCGGTGGATGTGGCCGATCAGAACCTCGACATGGCGCGGAAACTGGGCGCGGAGGCCGTGGTTAAAGCGGGTAAGGGGACCGATGTGATCGGCGCTATCCGTGAGGTGACGGGCGGCGGGGCGCATATCTCGATTGATGCGCTGGGCATTCCGGAAACCTGCACGAACTCGGTTAAATCCCTGCGCAAGCGCGGGCGGCATGTTCAAGTCGGCTGGATGCTGGGGGCAGACAGCGCGCCGCCGATTCCGATGGACCTCGTGATGGGGTGGGAGCTGGAAATCATCGGCAGCCACGGGATGCAGGCGCACCGTTATCCTGAGATGATGGAGGCGATTCAGAGTGGCATTTTGACCCCGCAACAGCTGATCCACGAGCGGATTAATCTGGAGCAATCGATCGATGCGCTCGCGAATTTTGAGGGGCATCAGCGCGCGGGGATCACGGTGATAACGGATTTTGCGTAGGCTTCTCAGAAGAGTATCCAGAGCGCCATCGCGACCATCATCACATTCTCGGTGAGGGAAACGAAGCCGAGCGGGACATTGCTGCCACCACCAACGCAGGCGCATTTCAGATCACGCTTGTCGATATAGACCGCCTTGAAGATCGAAATCGCGCCGATGCCGCCGATGATGAGAGCGACCGGGGCGGCCAGCCAAGTCAGCGCGCCCGCCAGCATCAGGATGCCCGCGCCTGCCTCGGCAAACGGGTAAACATAGCCATAGCGGACCCAGCGGCGTGCCAGCAGATCGTAGTTCAGAAACATCGTGCTGAACGACTCGATGTTTTGCAGCTTTTGCACGCCGAGAAAACACATTGCGATGGCGATGAACCACTCGATGCTGCGGATGATGTCGATTGTGCCGAGCGCCGCCCAACTTACGGCCAGCGCCATGAGGGCGGAGACGCCGAAGATCGCGATGATGGGCTGATAACTGGTGGCGTCTTTGGGTTTGACCGCCTGACCGAAATGCTCTTGCAGCGCGTCATAGCCGCCGATGCGCCGGTTTTCGAGCCACGCTTGCGGCGTCGTTTCCACGCCATGCTCAGCTTTAAACGCGTCGGTTTCTTCGCGGGTGGTCAGGTGGTTGTCTTCGACTTCATAGCCTTGCCGTTCGAGCAGATCCTTCGCTTTCAGACCATGCGGGCATATCTGATTGCCCTTCACCATCCGGTAGAGGGTGGCGGTTTTGGTGATGTGAGGCGTATCGAGAGGCATGGGGCGCGGTCCTTGCGGGTTGAGTTATTCGAGGTTCAGGCGGGTCATTTCCGCCTGGGATTTGCGGATGTCTTCGGACCATGTGGATTTGATGAATGCCAGAATTTCGCGGATTTCGGCGTCGCTCAACACGCCCTCGAACGCGGGCATGGCACTGTTGAAATCGGTCATGCCGACGCTGGCCATCGCGCCCGCGCCGCCGAGTTTGGTGTAGAGGAAAAGCTGGCTGTCTGTGTGATGCCATGTGTGGCCGGAATCGTCATGAGGCGGCGGTTTCATCGTGCCGTCGGGATTGCGGTTTTGCCAATCCGGCGCGCCTTCGAGATCAGCGCCGTGGCAAGAAGCGCAGTTTTCGTCGTAGAGCGCCGCGCCGTTCGCATGGTCGGCACGGGCGTCGGGGCGGAAAAATTGCGCCCCTATTCCTGCCGCGACCGCCAAGCCACCGATGATCCATAAGGCGGATTTTGTGTTCATAGCAACCTCGTCAGTGTGACTGCGAAACCGCAGATGCGCGGCTCCGCAAGGTGTTAAAGCTGCAAACGCAGGCCGATGACGGCGAAAACGCCCTCGGTATCTTCGCCCGCATTATTCGCCAGCGCCCGCGTCCCGCCGAACAGATGTTCGTAATGAACACCGATATAGGGCGCGATGTTGCGTTCGAGCAGGTCATAGCTGAGACGCGCGCCGATTTCGACGCTGCGCAGGCCCGTGCCGAGGCCGATTTCGCGGTCATGGCTGAAGCCGAAATCGACCTCGATGGATGGGGTCAGGATGATGCGGTTGGTTATCAACCCCTCGTATTCCGCCTCGATCCGGCCTGAGACATCGCCTTCCTGAGAGATGAAGGCATCGGCGTCGATCTCGAACCATTGCGGGGCAAGGCCGTGGACGCCCAGAACCGCGTAAGTGCGGTCCGGTCCTTCCGGATTGTTGAACCGGATGCCCGCCTTGGCGGGACGACGCTTTATGTGACGCTGGAACCTTGCACGATGTGCGCAGGCGCGATCTCTAATGCGCGGATTGGGCGGGTTGTTTACGGGGCAAGTGATGTCAAAGGCGGGGCCGTTGAAAATGGGGTGCGCTTTTTCGAACAGGCCACCTGTCATCACAGGCCTGAGGTGACAGGCGGCATTTTAGCGGAAGACTGTGCGGCGATGTTGAAAGCCTTTTTCAAAGCGCGGCGAAAGAGATGAAAACCAATCTGCGCGAAGTCGCAGCGGCGCCGCATATCGAAGCGGGCAAGGGCACAGCCTTTAGCGGACGTAATTGGGGGTATGTTCTGGCGCTGCTCGGGACGGTATTCTTTTCGATGAAATCTATTTTCGTAAAGCTGATTTATCAACCTGTGGACGGGATGGAGATTAATGGCGTCGAAGCGATAACGATTATGGCGATGCGGCT
>CALDZQ010000181.1 GCA_937944035.1 uncultured Neomegalonema sp.
CCCCACAGCACCAGCAGCGGACAGGCCAGTTTGCGCCCCCCGTCCTCATCATCATGGCGCAGGTCGATCCCGGCGGCGGCGCGGTAATCCTCGCAGGTCGCGCGCACGGTTTCGGGGTTGCGGAATGCGCTCAGGTAGTCGGCCAGCGCGTCGGGGGCGAAAATATCCATCCGCTTCGGGGGCCGCCCGCATTTCCACTCCCAAAACCCGTCCGGGTCCGCGCTCATCATGTTTTCGGGCAGCGGCGCGGGCTGGATCATAAAGAACCAGTGCCAGTAATCGCGGGCGAACCGCTCCCCCGTCTCGCGATACATCTCCCGCGTCGGCGCAATGTCCAGCAACGCCATCCGCGTCACTTGTTCCGGCCAGTCCAGTCCCATCCGGTGCGCCACCCGCGCCCCGCGATCATGCGCCCCGACCATAAACCGCTCATGCCCCAGCGCGGCCATCACCCGCACCATATCCGCCGCCATCGCCCGCTTGGAGTATGTCGCATGATCGGCCACGCTCGGCGGCTTGGAGGATCGCCCGTACCCGCGCAGATCACAGGCCACCACCCGAAACCGCTCCGCCAGCGCCGGGGCCACCTTGTGCCACATCGCATGGGTCTGCGGATTACCGTGCAGCAACAGCAGCGGCGGCCCGCTCCCGCCCGTCACCCCGTGGATCGTGGCCTCCCCGACGGCCAGATCAAACCGCTCGAACCCCTCAAACATCGCCCCCACCCCTCATTTTTCACCCCGCACCGCGCAACACCCTTGCCCAAAGCGTCTCAATAATTACAACAGACAACGATTATCCACGGCATAGGGGAATGCGATCATGGCACGGTATCAGTCTGTTTATCAAAACTGGCAGCAAGACCCGGAAGGTTTCTGGCTCAAAGCCGCCAAAGACATCGACTGGGTCACGCCCCCCACCAAAGCCCTCGATGACAGCAACGCCCCCTTCTACAGCTGGTTCGCGGATGCGACCTGCAACACCTGCTACAATGCCGTTGACCGCCACGTCGCGGCGGGGCGCGGGGATCAACCCGCCATCATCTACGACTCCCCCATCACCGGAACCAAGCGCACGTTGACCTATGCGGAGCTACAAGCAGAAACCGCCAAACTCGGCGGTGCGTTGCAAGCCCAAGGCGTCGAAAAAGGCGACCGCGTCCTGATCTACATGCCGATGATTGCCGAGGCCGCCATCGCGATGCTCGCCTGCGCCCGCATCGGCGCGGTCCACTCGGTCGTCTTCGGCGGCTTCGCCTCGAACGAGCTGGCCGTGCGGATCGACGATTGCCAACCCAAAGCCGTCATTTCCGCCTCTTGCGGGATAGAGCCGAACCGAACCGTCCCTTACAAACCGCTGCTGGACGGCGCGATTGATCTCGCCACACACAAGCCCGCCGCCTGCATCATCAAACAGCGCCCCCAACTCGCCGCCGAGCTGATCGAGGGCCGTGACCACGATTGGGATGCCGTCACCGCCGCCGCCACGCCGGCCGATTGTGTCACCGTGGGCGGCGCGGACCCGCTCTACATCCTCTACACCTCCGGCACGACCGGCCAGCCGAAGGGCGTCGTGCGCACCAATGGCGGCCACATGGTCGCGCTGAACTGGACGATGAAGAACATCTACAACATCGACGCGGGCGACGTGTTCTGGGCCGCCTCCGATGTCGGTTGGGTCGTCGGGCACAGCTATATCGTCTACGCCCCCCTTCTCGCCGGATGCACCACGATCATATTCGAGGGCAAGCCCGTCGGAACCCCCGATGCGGGCACATTCTGGCGCGTGATCTCGGAACATGATGTCAAAGCCCTGTTCACCGCCCCCACCGCCTTCCGCGCCATCCGCCGCGAGGACGGGGCGGGCGAGTTCATCAAGAAATACGACCTCTCATGTTTCCACACCCTGTTCCTCGCCGGAGAGCGCGCCGACCAGGCGACGATTGAATGGGCGCGCGAGAAACTCGGCGTCCCCGTTATCGACCACTGGTGGCAGACCGAGACGGGCTGGACCATCGCCGGCAACCCCACGGGGATCGAGTTGCTCGACTCCCCCGTCGGCTCGGCCGGCATCGCCATGCCCGGCTATGACGTGCAGATATTGGACGAGGGCGGCCATCCTGTCCCTGACGGCACGCTGGGCGCGATTACCGTGAAGATGCCGCTGCCCCCCGGCGCGCTGCCGACCCTGTGGAACGCGGATGAGCGGTTCAAGAAAAGCTACCTCACCACCTTCCCCGGCTATTACGAGACCGGGGATGCGGGGATGAAGGACGAAAACGGCTTCCTCTACATCATGGCCCGCACCGATGATGTCATCAACGTCGCCGCCCACCGCCTCTCGACCGGAGAGATGGAGGAGGTGTTGTCGGGCCATAAAGACGTGGCCGAGTGCGCCGTCATCGGCGTGTCGGACGAGCTGAAAGGCCAGTTGCCGCTGGGCTTCATCTGCCTGAACGGCGGCTGCAACCGTCCGCACGGGGAAATCACCGCTGAATGCGTTCAGCGCATCCGCGCCGAAATCGGCCCCGTGGCGGCGTTCAAACTCATCACCGTGGTGGACCGCCTGCCGAAAACCCGTTCGGGCAAAATCCTGCGCGGCACAATGGTCAACATCGCCGACAGCACCCCGTGGAAAATGCCCGCCACCATCGACGACCCGGCCATTTTGGACGAGATCACGGCGGCGTTGAAGAAGATGGGCTACGCAGGCGGCGCTTAAATCCTAAAGCAAGTACCTGCCCCGCACGTGCTGCGGGGCTCTTTCAACCGCCGACGGGATGAATCACCCCCTCCCGCAAACAGTCATTATCGGGCCTGTCCCGATAATCCACAGCGACATTTCCGCCGGAACCGCCCCTTCACAGCAAGCCCGAAGATGGCAATTAAACATAACGGGTGGCCTCATCAAAGGAACGCGCAGTCTAACCCGCTGAAAAATAACATCATTTCATAACAGCCCCATAACCAAAAGCGCCCACGCCACCGCGCTGTTTTTTTAACAACAAACAGTTAAAACCACGCTTGACCCGACGCTCCACTAACACTAGTTTCCGCGTTTCCAGCCAACGGCGCTGGAATGTGTGGGCCCGTAGCTCAGTTGGTAGAGCAGCTGATTTTTAATCAGCGGGTCAGCGGTTCGAACCCGCTCGGGCTCACCATATAATTCAATGACTTAGATTTTCAAACCCACCCGACATAGGGATGAGGTAAGCATTAGGTAAGCACAGCAACGATCATTCAGATTATTCCATGCTTATGGATCGAACCTTTTGCGTCTCCCACTGGTCTGTAAACGACTTGAGTGCGCTACCCCCTAGTTGAGAGGCTCCAGCCCCTAGCTGATGACTAGTTGCCAACTCACACGCTCCTGGAGTCCAATCGTCAAGGCTGCTCCGAGCGGCATAAATCCGTTCGACAATGGAAAAAAATCCAGCCCGCATCTACGCGGGGGATTGCAGGCGGAATCGATCTTCTCGGACGCATCGTGCGCGTGTTGCTCGTTAACGCTATCGTAACATTCTGTACGCGGCACTCAAGCGATGCGAACGACCCGTAGCGGACGTTATGTTAAATCCGACTGTTAAATACTATTAATAGAAGCCTACATAAGCGAGAGAAATCCCAGCGGTGTGTTGAACGTGCTAGGGGATATTGCGAAGACTATCGACCTGATAGCGTTCTGACTGAAGATCGTGCGAGTGATTGAGGCGGAAGATTTATGGTTTCAGATAAGCCCTAAATATCGCTATAGAGTGATTTACAGGCTTGAAACAGAATTGGTAGAAATACTCCGAGTTTATCATCCACAACCGCTACCACACTGGATTCTCAACGGGAATCCCAACCATTTGCGCAACAAAGCACTCACCTTGTATCCCGGCTTCATAGGCTTGCGTGATGAGTTTTGCCCAACTGCAAAGGGTTGGCGTTCAAACTATAGCAGCGCTGTTGAATGGATGAGCAAAAAGAGCCTAATCGCTTTCGAACATGATTCACGTGAAATTCATAGGCATGTATTGCTTGGATGAGTCCTTCTGGTTCAGCATCGCCAAGATATTGGCGTTGATAAATCTCGGTTTTCGGAGAAAAATTGCCATTTGAATAATATGTTTTTTTTTTGATGTATGTGGAACTGTGGAGCCGAATTTAAATTTAAGAAGATAGGTGTTAAATAATGAAAGTATATTTTTTATGGATTAATGATATGGAATTCGCAATGGATTTACTCTATTGCCCTCCACGCTTCCACATATAAAAATCTCACCTGTTCTAGATATTATTTTGCACTCGATCCATCAACACGCGAATTCCGTTAAACGGTATGGTTCATCGCCAGAGTTAACAAAATTTCGTTTTCTATTCTAAGTTTATTTTAGTTTTTAAGTAATAAATACATTTTGTACAAAAATTTAAATTCAAGAAGTCTTGAATAATGACTCAAAGTATTGTCAATTTTTTCATTTTTATATCAATTAATTGATAGTATTATTTTTCGCAAATAATTTATGCAATTACTATTTTTATTGCATGAAAATACTTCGTTTGGTTGAATCAGAAATTCAATAACGACCGATCCGAAGATATTCTTTCCTTCGATAGTTGATGCCTTTTTAATTGAGAAAACGATTCCATCGTTTAAATTTAGATTACTATCACAGGAATTTAGTATTAATTCTTTGTTATCATATCTAACAACACAGCTGTTTTTTGAAAAAAACCTATCTAAGTACCCAAAAGAAATTGTATTTTCGAATTTTTGATAAGGATTTCTTTCAGTATGATCAATACTTAAAAATTTATATCCGTTATCAATAACTCCATGTGCAGAAAGCTTCATCTTTTCGATAAAATTCAAATATCTACTAAATTTAACTGTTTTTTTCAGTAATTTATTATATTCGTTAGTTTCAAATAAATATAATAAATGATCATCGTCAAATTTTTTAATATTTTTATTTAGATATGAGTCAATTTCATGGTTGGTTTTTCTAAAAAATTGATCGCAATTATTAATTCTATTATTTTTACAAAACCTATTTTTTCTATTTATATGGGGAATTAAATATAGATATACAGGATTTTCTTTTATGTATTTATCATTAGAGGATCTATCAAAAAAGTCATTTTTTATCGACAATCTTGCTAATACAGGTATCGAGTTATCAATCTCATTTTTTATTTCTATTTGAAGTTTATTGAGTAATATTTTGATTTCATCGGGTTTTGTGCCTGATTTAAATCCATCACCAGCTTTAAATCCAGGTAAAATAAATTTATAATTGTAAAAAACAGAATGTATTGGAACAAAGAATGCTGAAATTAAAATCAATGCAGCTATAAGTATTGAAATTTTTTTCATCAAAATCTACCCGTTATTTTCATTTCTGCGGTTTTGCACGAATTAATATGTCGAAATATATGCCCCTCGCACGAATGTGCAAGGAGCAAGGGTTGCCTATGCGGGCTTGAGAGTTTCAGCTTGCGCCATAGAATCAGCTGGTGCGTTCGTATACCAGTTGTTCTCTCGACCTATATACCTATGTAAACTTTAGGTGTGCTGATTTTTAATCAGCGGGTCAGCGGTTCGAACCCGCTCGGGCTCACCATATTTTTCAATGACATAAATTCTTACCCCGCCGGATGTGGTGGACGACCCGTGTGCGGGAAACCGGTCACGGTCCGAATTCCGCCTCACCTTGATCGGCTTCACGCGGGAAATCGCTCAAAACTCCAAACCAACATAATTTTGTTGCTTTGGAACCCTCTGTTGGCTAGCGTTTCGCGCAACAGGTGGAGGCTGGATGTCATCGAAGAAGCGCAAACGCCGCGAAAAGATCACCGCCCTCGTCGGCGAGCGCGGCGCGGTGAGCGTCGGTGCGCTGGCTGACCTGCTTGACGTGTCGATGCAGACAATTCGCCGTGACATTGATGCCCTGTGCCAGGACGAAGGGCTGCGCCGCCAGCACGGGCGGGTCGAATTGAACCGAAAGCGGCTGAACACCCCCTTTGACCAGCGCGCCGATACCAATGCGGACGGCAAGAGCGCGGTCGGCGAAGCGGCGGCGCGGCTGGTTCCCGACGGGTCCACGCTGTTCCTCTCCATCGGGTCCACGCCGCTCAGTGCGGCAAAGGCGCTGCTGCGGCGCAAGGAGTTGACCGTCATCACCAACAATCTGAGCGCGGCGATGGCCCTCAGCGAAGAAATCTCGAACCGCATCATCCTGCCGGGGGGCGAGTTGCGCCTGCCCGATCGCGATATTCTGGGCCGTGAAGTTTTGGACGTTATGGGCCATTATCGCGCCGAATTCGCGATTTTCGGGGTGGCGGGCGTTGCTGAAGACGGCGGATTGCTCGATTTTCATACTGCGGAAGTACAGGTGCGCGAGAAAATGCGGGAGAACGCCCAGACCTCGATCCTCGTGATCGACAGTTCTAAATTCGGTCGGCTGGCTCCCGCGCTCGGCGGCAATATTGCCGATGCGGATCGCGTCGTCCTTGACCGCCCGCCGGACGGCTCATTCGCGCCGTTGATAGAGCGTATCGGCGACCAGCTGGTCTTTGCCGAGGGAGTCGCGGCATGAGTGCGCACCCATTTGTCGTTCTGGACAATGTCGCGAAACGCTGGAACGGCCAGCTTGGCGTCGAACATATATCATTGGAGATCACCGAAGGCTCGTTCGTCGCCCTGCTCGGCCCGTCCGGCTGTGGCAAGTCCACCACGCTGCGTCTTTTGGCAGGGCTGGAGACGGCGGATGAGGGCCGCATTCTCATCGACGGGCGCGATGTGACCACCAGCGCGGCCTCCGACCGGAACCTGTCGATGGTCTTCCAGTCCTACGCCCTGTTCCCGCACCTGTCGGTCGCGGAAAACGTGGTGTTCGGCCTCAAGGTCCGGCGCGTGCCCCGAAAGGAACGGCGGGAAAAGCTGCTGCGCGCGCTCACCATCACCGGGCTGATCGGCTACGAAGACCGCAAGCCGGGCGAATTGTCCGGCGGGCAGCGTCAGCGCGTGGCGCTCGCGCGGGCCATCGTCGCGGGGCAACGGCTGTGCCTGATGGACGAGCCGCTTTCAAATCTGGATGCCAAGCTGCGGACTTCGGTGCGTAAAGACATCAAAAAGCTGCAACAGGAGCTTGGCATCACGGTGGTCTACGTCACCCATGACCAGACCGAGGCGATGAGCATGGCCGACCGGATCGTCCTGATGCGGGACGGCCATATCCAGCAGGTCGGCTCGCCGAGCGACCTCTACAACAAGCCGGTCAACACCTTCGTTGCGGAGTTCGTCGGCGCGCCGCCGATGGCGCTGATCCGGTCGGAGGCGCTTGATGGCTTCGGGGCGGGTCGCCGGATCGGTGTGCGGGCGGAGAACGTCTCTATCGCGCCGCAGGGGCAGGGCCGCATGGCCTGCCGGGTTTCCGAGAGCGAATTTCTCGGCGCGGAAACACTTATCGGTTTGGCGCATGAACAGGCGGAAGGGCTGACCATAATCCGCCCCGGCCTGTCGCCGATGACGGTCGGGCAGGAGGTGGGTATCACCTTCGACGATGCCGATCTGCACGTCTTCGATGCCGGCGGAAACAGGCTGGCATTGCAGGAATAATGCAAACGGCCAATACAACAAAACAACACAAAGGGAGGATGCAATGACATACTTTACAAAACTGGGACTGGCGGGCGCCGTGGCGCTTGGGCTGACTGCCCCTGCCAGCGCGGAAACCGAATTGACGATGTACTACCCCATCGCGGTCGGCGGCGCGTTGACCGAAGTGGTTGACGGGATCGTCGCGGGTTTCGAGAAGGAAAACCCTGACATCAAGGTCAACGCGATCTATTCGGGCAACTACGATGACACCCGCGTCCGGGCGCTCTCGGCGCTCAATTCCGGCGAGCCGGCGCAGCTTGCGGTGATGTTCTCCATCGACGCCTATGACCTGATCGAGCAGGATCTCATCGTGCCGTTCGATGATCTGGTCGAAGACAAGGCATGGCTCGACAGCTTCTACCCCGCGCTGATGGCCAACGGGAAGATCGAGGGCAAGACCTGGGGCATCCCGTTCCAGCGCTCGACCATCGTGGCCTATTACAACAAGGATCTGTTCCGCGCGGCGGGGCTGGACCCGGAAAGCCCGCCAACGACGTGGTATGACCTGATCTCGATGGGCAAAAAGCTCACGAAAGGCGACACCTACGGCATTATGATCCCGTCCACGGGCTATCCCTATTGGATGTTCCAGGCGCTCGCGATCCAGAACGGCGTGGAAGTGATGGCCGGTGATGGCCTCAGCACCAGCTTTGACGATCCGAAAGTGGTCGAGACGCTCGAATTCTGGAAATCGCTCTCCGCTGATTATGGCGTTATGCCGACCGGAACCGTCGAATGGGGCACGCTGCGTCAGGCGTTTCTCGAAGGTCAGACCGCGATGATGTGGCACTCGACCGGCAACCTCACAGCGGTCAAAAAGAACGCGGAATTCGATTTCGGCGTCGCGATGCTGCCCGGTAACAAGCGCCTCGGCTCGCCCACGGGGGGCGGTAACTTCTACATCTTCAAGGACACGTCCGATGAAGAAAAAGCCGCCGCGATGAAGCTGATCGAGTATATGACGGCCCCTGAACAGGCCGCCGAATGGTCGATTGCCACCGGCTATATGGGCGTGTCCCCGGCCGCCTACGAGACCGAAGCGCTGAAATCCTACACCAAGGATTTCCCGCCCGCCCTCGTCGCCCGCAACCAGCTTGAACATGCCGTCGCCGAATTCTCGACCTTCGAGACGGCGCGGGTGCGTGACGGTCTGAACAACGCGATCCAGTCGGCCCTGACGGGTGCGAAGGAGCCGAAGGAAGCGCTCGAAGAAGCGCAAAAATCAGCGGATCGTCTGCTCAAGGCGTATCGCTGATAACCCCTCGAAACCGTCATTCCGGCGAAAGCCGGAATCCATGGTTCCACAAGCCTTGAACCATCAGACTCAGACATGAACCGACGAGGCTTGTGGACGAATGGATACCCCGCCTGCGCGGGGTATGACACTGTTTTAAAGTCTATAATCGCCACGCAAGGACCACCGCCCCATGAACAGCCATGTCAACCTTGAGCGCCGCAGACAGGCGATCTACGGCTGGCTGCTGCTGTCCCCGGCGCTGATCCTGCTGTCCATCTTCGCGTTCTATCCCTCCATCGCGACCCTGTGGTCGAGCCTCTTCTCGCGCAACACCCGGCGCAGGCCGTCGGAATTTGTCGGCGGCGAGAACTACAGCGATCTCTTCGCCGATCCGACCTTCTGGCTGGTGGTGAAGAACAACCTGCTCTACGCGGGCGTGACGATCCCCGTCTCCATCGCCATCGCGCTGGCTATGGCGCTCTGGGCAAATTCCAAGATTTCGGCGCGCGGCTTTGTGCGCACCGCCTATTTCACCCCGACCGTACTGCCGATGATCGCCGCCGCGAACC
This sequence comes from uncultured Neomegalonema sp., assembly GCA_937944035.1. Classification (GTDB taxonomy): domain Bacteria; phylum Pseudomonadota; class Alphaproteobacteria; order Rhodobacterales; family Rhodobacteraceae; genus JAHDDY01. The sequence continues at coordinate 9,454 of CALDZQ010000181.1, forward strand.
TGTGGCTGTTCTTCTACACGCCGGGGCTTGGCGTGCTCGACCAAATCGGCTCGCTGTTCGGCCTCCCGTCCGTCAACTGGCTGGGCCAGCCCGAAACCGCGCTTTGGGCCATCATCATCGTGACGGTCTGGAAGGAGGCGGGGTTCTTCATGATCTTCTATCTCGCCGCGCTCCAGACGATCCCCGAAGACCTGAAAGAAGCCGCCGACATCGAGGGCGCAAGCCGCTGGACCTATACCCGCCGGATCGTGCTGCCATTGCTGATGCCCACCACGCTGTTCATCATGGTCAACGCGCTCATCAACTCGGTCAAGCTGATCGATCACCTGTTCATCCTGACCAAGGGCGGGCCGTCGGATGCCTCAAAGCTGATCCTCTATTACATCTGGGAGATGGCCTTCGCGTTCTTTGATGCGCCCCACGCCGCCGCCATGACGATCATGGTGCTGCTGGTGCTGGGCATCGTGGCCGCGATCCAGTTCTTCTACATCGATAAGCGGACGCATTACCAATGAGCAACCGCATGGACACGATAGGCGCGGTGCTGCTGGCCGTCATCTGGATTTCACCGCTGCTGTTCGCGGTCTGGGCGGCGTTTCATTCGACATCGGATGCGGTAAACTTCACCCTGTTATCGCCCTGGACGCTCGACAATTTCCGCACGGCTTGGGCGGGTGCGCCGTGGCTGAAATATTTCCTGAACACCTTCACCCTTGTCACCATCGTCCTGACCGGTCAGTTCATCCTGACAACGCTGGCCGGGTTCGCCTTCGCGAAACTCGACTTTCCGGGCAAGGATTTCGTCTTCATCCTCGTGTTGATGCAGCTTTTCATCCTGCCCGAAGTCCTGATCGTCGAGAACTACGCGATGGTGTCGCGGCTGGGGCTGTTCGACACGATCCTCGGCGTCGGGATGCCGTATATGGCAAGCGCGTTCGGTATCTTCCTGATGCGACAGGCGTTCAAATCGGTTCCGATCGAACTGCACGAGGCCGCACGGATCGAGGGCTGCGGACTGCTCGGCATCTTGTGGCGGGTCTATGTGCCGCTGGCGAAACCGACTTACCTCGCCTACGCGCTCGTCTCGGTCTCGACCCACTGGAATAACTTCCTCTGGCCTCTGATCGTGACCAATTCGCCGGACACGCGGCCGCTGACCGTGGGCCTGTCGATCTTCGGCGCGCCGGAGAACGGCGTGGACATCAGCGTGATTTCGGCGGCGACGCTCATGTCAGTCGCGCCCCTTCTGATCGCTTTCCTGCTGTTCCAGCGCCAGTTCGTGCAGGCTTTTCTGCGCGCGGGCATCAAGTAGGTGCGGGCATGAGGCTTATCCAAATATCCGATCCGCATATCGTTGCCCGCCCCGGTCTTGTTTCGGGCCGTCTCGACACGGCGGCGGCGCTTGAACAGACGGTGGAGCGGATCGGCGACCTGCGCGCCAAGGTGGGGCCGGTCGCGGCGCTGCTGGTGACGGGCGATATTACCGATGACGGCGACCCCGCCAGCTATGCCCTGTTCCGCGAGATCGT
>CALDZQ010000182.1 GCA_937944035.1 uncultured Neomegalonema sp.
GGATGCTGCCTGATGCGGCGGAGTGAGCGCGATGATGCTTGGGTATACGGTCACTTATCTTGAAATGACGCAGCGGCCCGATTGGGTGCAAAAGCCCGCGCCGGAAGGTGTGACATTGGTGCGGGCGCATAATCCGCCGGCACATTTCTTCTACTACCTCTACAACACCGTCGGCGCGGATTACGAGTGGACCGATATGCACGAATGGGCGCTGGAGGACGTGCAAACCTATGTGGGGGACGCGGCGATGCACGTCTATGTCGCCTATCAGCACGGCACTCCGGCGGGATTTGTGATGCTGGATTTCCGCGAGGCAGGCATTTGCGATGTCGCCTATTTCGGGCTGTTCCCCGAATGCGTCGGCGGCGGACTGGGCGGATGGTTGCTGCGCGAGGGGGTTGGGATGGCATGGGATGCGGGCATCGGGAAGCTGACCGTCAACACCTGCACGCTCGACCATGAAAGCGCGTTGCCGCTGTACCGCAAGGTCGGGTTTGCTCCGGTGCATACCGAGGAGCATGTGCGCGAAGTCTCGTCAGTATGAAAAACTCCGCATGAAAATCGCCGTGATCGGCGCGGGTATAGTCGGAGTATCCACCGCGCTGTGGCTGCTACGCGATGGGCACGAGGTCACGCTGTTCGACCGCGTTGAGCCGGGCGATCCCGCGCAGGCAAGCTATGGCAATGCGGGGCTGCTGGCGCGGTCGATGATTATTCAGGTTCCAACGCCCGGATTATTGCAACAAGTGCCGGGGATGCTGCTGCGCAAGGACGGCCCGCTGTTCCTGAAATGGGGATACCTGCCGCGCTTGCTGCCGTGGCTGATCCCGTTTATGCGTCGGGCGAACGAGGCGGCATTGCGCAGTACGGCGGCGGCGCTGTCGGATATTTTGACTGACGCTGTCGATGCGCATCACGCGATTGCGCGGGGGACAGCGGCGGAGCGGTATATAGAGAACGGCGTTTATACGTTTCTTTACAAGGACAAAGCGGCCTTCGATAAGGAGGCGCTCGACTTTGCGATCCGTCGCGAGCACGGGTTTACATGGGAAGAATTGAACCGCGACGCCCTGCTCGAACGCGACCCGCATCTGGGGCCGGAGGCGGGCTTTGGCGCGTCGATGTTTGAGCATGGCTGGATCAGCGATCCGGGGGCGTATGTCGCGGCGCTGTTTGATGAGTTTCGCGCGCTGGGCGGGCAGTTTATCCGCTCAGAAGTTAAGGCCATCGAGCCTGCGGAGGCTGGCGTTGTGGTGACAGCCGACACTGCGCGGGCGTTTGATCGTGCTGTAATTGCATCAGGGGCGTGGTCGCGCAAGCTGGCCGAGGGGCTGGGGCATCATGTGCCGCTGGAGACCGAGCGCGGGTATCATCTGATGCTCAAGAACCCCAGCATCAAGCCGCCAAATCCTTACCTGCTGGGCGCGGCCAAGTTCGGGGTTTCGGGCATGACGCATGGTTTACGCTGTGCCGGATTGGTCGAGCTGGGCGGGCTGGAGGCGGCAGCGTCAACAAAACCGCTCGACCTGTTCCGCCGCAATATACGTAATCTCTACCCCGCGATTGAATGGGACGGGGAGGAGACATGGATGGGGCATCGCCCGACGCTGACCGACAGCCTGCCGATGATTGGCGAAAGCACGCGGGCCAAGGGCATCTATTTCGCCTTCGGCGCGCAGCATATCGGGATGACTTCGGGGCCGAAGACGGGGCGGTTGATCGCAGATATGATCGGCGGGCGCACACCGAATATCGATATGTCGCCCTTCAGGACGGACCGGTTTGAGGGGTGAGGCTTAATCCTCTGCCTCGCATCAGGAGCGGGGCAAACTTGATTACGACTCCAGTGCGGCAACACCCGGCAGGGTTTTGCCTTCGAGCCATTCCAAAAACGCCCCGCCCGCCGTCGAGACGTAGGAAAAACGCCCGGCTGCGCCGGAGGCGTTGAGGGCGGAGACGGTGTCGCCGCCACCCGCAACCGAGAGGACTTTACCGGCTGCCGTTAGGTCTGCGGCGACGAGCGCGGCCGCGTCGGTCGCGCGGTTGAAGGGTTCGATCTCGAACGCGCCCAAGGGGCCGTTCCAGACGATGGTTTTCGCGCTCTCGAAGCGGGCTTTGATCGCGGCGGTCGTGTCCACGCCCGCGTCGAGGATCATCATATCGTCCGGGCAGGCATCGGCGGGGACGGTTTTGTTGGGCGAATGGGCGGCGAAACCTTCGGCCACCACGACATCGCCCGGCAGGATCAGATCGCAGCCGACGGTTTTGGCGCGGGCGGCGATTTCACGGGCGGTGTCGAGCATATCATGCTCGCACAGGGACTTGCCGATCGGCTTGTCCTCTGCCGCGAGGAATGTGTTGGCCATACCGCCGCCGATGACGATGGCGTCAACTTTTTCCAGCAAATTGCCGATGAGATCGAGTTTGGTCGAGACTTTCGCACCGCCCACAACCGCCACAACAGGGCGTTCCGGTGAGGAGAGGGCTTTTTCCAACGCGTTCAGCTCGGTCTGCATGTTCCGGCCCGCGCAGCTAGGCAACAGGCGGGCGATGGCTTCGGTCGAAGCGTGCGCGCGGTGGGCCGTGGAGAAAGCATCGTTGACATAAACATCGCCATTCGCGGCAAGCGCGGCGGCGAAATCAGGGGCATTCTTCTCTTCGCCAGCGTGGAAGCGGGTGTTTTCGAGCAACACGATCTCGCCCGCGCCCTGCTGTGCAATCACTTTGGCAGCCGTGTCGCCGATGCAATCAGCGGCGAAATGGACCATGCGGCCTGAGAGGCTGGCGAGGGCATCTGAGACGAAACCGAGCGACATTTCGGGGTTGGCTTTGCCCTTGGGGCGGCCGAAATGCGAGAGCAGGATCGGCTTGCCGCCTTTCGCAATAACCGCCTCAATCGTGGGAAGGATGCGGCGGATGCGGGTATCGTCGGTGATCGCGCCGTTATCGGCGGGGACGTTCAGGTCAACGCGGATGAGAACGCGTTTGTTGTTCAGGTCGATGTCATCCAGCGTTTTATAGCCCACGTCGTTACTCCACTACCACTTCGATTTGTGCCGCATGATCTTGTTCGGTTTGTTGCCACTTTTGCAGCAAGGCTTCGGCTTCGGCCCGCGCCTGACTGTCGGATTGTTCAAGGCAAGCGAGATAGACATTCATCGCGGCGATGTAAGCGTCCAGCTTGTCCGGCACTTTGGAGAGTTGCGCCCCGTTTGCCGTCGCCCCTTCGGGAATAACAGGCTGCGCCGGTTTCACGCAGCTTGCCGCGTGTGCTGTGAGCGTTGATCCGGCGAATGCCGCCGCGATCAGGCCGGAGAGTATGGTTTTATTCAATGCTGTCATGGTTCTGCCACCCGTCGCTTTCCCGTTTCATACGGAATTATTGCTTCAGAAAACCTGTATGTCACGTAATAGGGTGACGATTTTTAGGCCGGTCTGAAAAAGAGCGGGGTTCTGCCGCGCCCGCACATCTTACGGGCACGGCAAGGTATTTTCTTATGGTTAGAGCAGCTTACCCATCGCAACAGCCGTATCCGCCATGCGGTTGGAGAAGCCCCACTCGTTATCGTACCAGGACATGACGCGGCACAGACGGGCATCCATCACTTTGGTCTGATCCAGTGCGAAGGATGACGAGTGGGCGTCGTGGTTGAAGTCCATCGACACAAGCGGCTCGTCAACGATGCCGAGAACGCCTTTCAGCGGGCCTTCGCTGGCGGCGATCATCGCTTCGTTGATCTGGTCAACGCTGACATCTTTCGAGGCAACGATTTTAAGATCGACGACCGAGACGTTTGCCGTCGGCACACGAATCGCCGTGCCGTCGAGTTTGCCGTTCAGTTCGGGCAGCACGAGACCCACGGCTTTCGCCGCACCCGTTGAAGTCGGGATCATCGACATCGCCGCCGCGCGGCCGCGATAGAGGTCGCTGTGCATGGTGTCGAGGGTCGGCTGATCGCCGGTATAGGCGTGGATCGTGGTCATAAAGCCAAGTTCGATGCCGACCGTGTCGTTCAACACTTTCGCGATTGGCGCAAGACAGTTGGTGGTGCAGGACGCGTTCGAGACGATCAGATCATCGGCGGTCAGCGTGTCGTGGTTCACCCCGTAAACGATGGTCTTCGACGCGCCTTTTGAAGGGGCCGAGACCAGAACGCGGCGTGCGCCCGCTTTCAGATGCATCGCGGCTTTATCCGCATCGGTGAAAATGCCTGTGCATTCAAACGCGATGTCGACGTTATGCTCTTTCCACGGCAGTTCTTCGGGATTGCGCACGGCGGTCACTTTGATCGGACCGCGCCCGATGTCGATCGTGTCGCCGTCAACTTTGACCTTGCCGGGGAAGCGGCCATGCACGGAGTCGTAACGCAACAGGTGCGCATTGGTCTCGACGGGGCCGAGGTCGTTGATCGCGACCACTTCGATATCCGTGCGGCCACTCTCGCTGATGGCGCGAAGCACGTTTCTACCAATTCTACCAAAGCCATTAATCGCGACGCGAACGGTCATTTTTCTCTCCAGCGCTGTATCAGGGTATAGCGGCCCGGAATGACCGCTGTTATCTCGTGTGGCCCGTTAGCACGGATGTGACGCTTATGCAAAGCCATGAAGACCGCGTCAGTGGCAGAAGGTATCATTCATGTGATACTCCTGAAATGAGACAATGATTCGCGTTACGGAGACGATGTATGCATGCGAGCGAGCTTGAGGCCGCTGTCGAGCGGTTCAACACCGCGCTTTCCGGCCTCCAGGTGGCGTCGGAGCGCTTAAAAGCGACCAAACCGCTTGATGAACAAGAGCGCGCTATGGCCGTCACACGAATCGATCAGGCCATCGTCGCCCTGCGCCGTGTTCTGGGGGAGGAAGGATCGAATGCCACAGGTAACCGTTGAAGTTGGCGGGCGCGCATATCGCCTGAGCTGTGGTGATGGCGAGCAGGAGCATGTGATTGCCCTCGCGCGCCGGATCGACAAATTCGCCGCGCAGGTTCAGGGCAGCAAGTCGCCCACGAATGAAGGGCGCAATATGCTGATGGCCGCGCTTATGGTCGCTGATGAGCTACACGAGCGTGACGAGCGGCTGGCCACGCTTGAGAAAGAAGTGGCCGATCTCAAAGCCTCCGGTGCAGGCGGTGCGCCCGACGAACGGATTGCCGAAATGGAGATGGCGGTCGCGGAAATGCTGGATCGTGCGGCATCGCAGATTGAAAACGCCACGGCGGAAATCGAAGCCGTCACCTGAACGTCTCGCGAATTGATTGGCGGTACAGCGTACTCTTGCGCTAGTGTGTGCGAAAGAGACGTAATAATCAGGCAGGTAAGGCATGATGAAACAACGCTCCCGAGGGGCGTTTTTCCGGTCAGTGATGACCGGTGCGCTTATTTTTGGCATTTCCGGATGTGCTGCTGTTAAAAAAGCCCCCGGACTCAACATGTTATTTCCGACCGACGAGCCGCAACTGGGCCTTGACCCGACTGCGGGGGCCGGCGTGGATTACAGCGTCGATGTGTCCGGCCTCGGAGTCGCTGAAACGCCGGGGGAAACTGCGGAAAACGCGCGGATGCAGGGCATCATCGAAAGCGCGGCGCGGATCTATAAGCTGCAAGACAAGCCGCCGCCCAATATCGCGCTGCTGAAGCGTCGGGCGGCTTCTGATGTGAAGATCGTCGAGCGCGCCCTGAAATCGGAAGGCTATTACGAGGGCGAGGCGACCATCAAAGTCACCGGCACGGATGAGGCGCCCGTCGTCGATGTCGATGTCCGCAAAGGCCCGCGCTATGCGCTGGCGCGCCAACAGATCACCTTCGACACCCCTGTCAGCCCCGCCATCGAGCAAATCGCGCGGGATGCGGCCAGTATCAATGTCGGCGGTCCCGCGCAGGGGCGCGCTGTGGTTGATGCCGAGCGCGAAGTTGTGCGCATCCTCAATCGCAGCGGCTGGCCCTATAACGAAAAGGGCAAGCGGCGCGCGGAAGCCAATTTCGACGAGAACACGCTGGATGTGCGCACACCCTACACGCCCGGCCCGTACACGACCTATGGCCCCGTCGTCATAGAGGGGCTGTCCACGGTCGAGCAGAGATATGTGGAAACCTTCATCTCGTGGAAGCCGGGCGATCCGGTCTCAAACGAGCAAATCGCAAAGGTTCAGCGCGAGCTATCCGCCACCCGCCTGTTCGATACGGTAGCGATTACCTTGCCGGATGAACCGCCCGAAGGCTGGGAAACGACCGGACGGTTTGAAGCGCCTGTGAAAATCACGTTCGAGGAATCAAAGCACCGCAAGATCAAACTGGCGCTGAATTATTCCACCACCGACGGCCCCGGCGGGATCGTCGATTGGGAGCATCGGAATCTCTACGGCCAGAACGAAACGCTGCGGGCGCTGGCCAATATTTCGCTTGAGGAGCAATCGGCGCGGCTGGATTACCGCAAACCGCGCTACATGAAGCCCGAACGCGACCTCATCGCGGGGATCGAGCTGTTCCACGAGGACCGCGATGCGTTTGAGGCGTTCGGGGTGGACGGCCTGGTCGGGCTGGAGGAGCGGTTCTCCGAGCATCTGACCGGAACGCTGGGCGTCGGCTTCGAGGCCGCGCAAATCCGCGAATCAGGGACGCGAAAAGACAGTTTCCTGATCGGCCTGCCCGGAACGCTGCAATTTGACGATACCGACGATTTGCTGAACCCCACCGAAGGCTTTCGCGCGTCCGCTGAAGTAACCCCTTGGGCCGGGGCTTTTGATGAGCAGCCTGTCGGTTTTGTGCAAACCGATTTTGAGGGGTCAACGTATCTGGCGCTGGATTATGACGCGAACTACATTCTGGCCCTGCGCGCCCGCGTTGCGGCGGTTTTGACGGATGATGCGGATAATGTTCCGGCCAACCGGCGCGTCTATTCCGGCGGCGGCGGGTCCGTTCGCGGCTATCGTACACAGCACGTTAACGATCTGGATGCGAATGGTGATCCCATCGGGGCGCTGTCCGCGTATGAGCTGAGCGCGGAAATGCGCATCCGCTTCGGGTCATTCGGGGTCGTGCCGTTCGTGGATGCCGGTGCTGTGGCGAACGAGTTCTTTCAGGATTTCAGCGAGTTGCGCTGGGGCGGGGGCTTGGGCTTGCGGTATTTCAGCCCCGTCGGACCCATCCGGGTCGATCTGGCCGTACCATTTAACAAGCGCAGAGAAGACGATTCCTATCAACTTTATCTCAGCATCGGGCAGGCGTTCTAATGATTGGCAAAATGACCAACAAGGCAGCCAAGAAAATCCGTAACGCGGCGGGTGGCCTGTTTGTCGCCACGTCGCTCGCGCTGGCCCCCGCGCCCGCCTACGCTTTTTGGGATACGAAAAAAGCGTGGAATGATCTGCTGCAATTCGCGGTCAGCCGGGTCAATGCGCCGGGTGAGTTTGAGATTGAGCTGGGCGAAGTGACCAAACCCGAAGAAGGGTTCGCGCTGATCTCGACGCTGAAAATCCGTGACGGGGACGGGGTTTGGCTGGATGCCAAGAACCTGCTGGTGGATTGGAGTCCGTCTGCCCTGCTGCGCGGGCGGTTTACGTTTGAGACGCTGGGCGCGGAGGAGATTGCGATCCTGCGCGCGCCGATCACGCGGGGCGATCCCCCTGCCGAAGAAGCCGAAGGCATTGCTTTCGCATGGCCGCGCCCGCCGGTCGGGATCAAAATCGACAATCTGAAAATCGACCGCTTGCGCATTGAGGGCGGATTGCTGCCGCAAGATCTTGAGGCGGAAATCACAGGGGCGTTCGAGGATTTGAACGATCTTCAGATTGCCAAGCTGAACGTCAAACGCACGGACCGCGTCGAAGATCAGATCAATCTGGATGCGCGGATCGATTTCAACGATCTCGACATCGCTTTGAAACTGAGCGCGAATGAAGCGCCCGGCGGGCTGGTGGCCCAGATGGCCGGACTGCCGCCGGATGAGGCGCTGGAACTGAGACTGTCAACCGAGGGAACGCCGGACGCGTTGCCGTTTGAGATATTCGCCGATATTGGCCAGATCGGCGTAGCCGAAGGCACGGGCGAGGCGCGCTGGGGCAAGCTGATCGCCGCGAAATTTGACGGAACCGTCAAGCCCGGCTCGGAGACCTCCGCCAAGTGGAAAGAAGCGCTGGGCGAATCCGCGAAAATAAAGCTGGATTTGGTTGAGGAGAGCAAAGGCACGTATGCGCTCAACCTGCTCGATATTGACAGCCGCGCGTTTGAGATGGCGGGTAAGGGCGTTGTCGATACCGCCGGAAACAAGATCGATCTGTCCCTCGATTGGCTGGCCAAGGACATTGAGGCGTTCAACACGGTGATCGCCCCTGCGCGGGTGTCGGACCTGTCCGGCAAGGCGCGGGCGGTGGGTCGGTTGACTGCACCCAAGCTGGATATTGACGCCAAGGTTGCGGGCCTGAAAGCGGGATTCGGGGACGCTGAAACGCTGTTGGTGCAGATTGAGTCCGAGCCGAGTTCTGAAGGCGATGCCGGGAATATTCAGAAATTCACATTCGAGGCCCGCGCGAAGGGCTTGGCCCTGAAAGATGCCGGATTGCAGGACGCGCTGGGCGCTGATCCGTCGCTGACCGGGAATGGTGCGTTTTACGGCGCGCAAAACCGTGTGGCGCTGGATACGCTGAAGATTGATGCAAAGTCTGTGACGCTGGACGGCAATGCGGGCTACGACATCACGGCGGGCACGACCAATGCGCAGCTGTCGGGGCAAGCGACCGAGTTGGGGCCGTTTTTCCGTGCGGCGGGGATTCCGATCGACGGCATGGCAACGCTGGCGTTCAAGCTGGACGGACTGAAAGGCGGGACGCTTGAACGCTTGTTCCTGAACGCACAGCTTTCGGACCTGTCTTCCGATGATCCCGACCTAGCGGCGGCCCTGGGCGATCAGGCGGTGGTGGAATTGCTGCTGACCGAAAGTTCGGCGGATACGATTGCGGTCGAGCGCGGGTTTATCGAGAGCGCCGTGCTGAAAGCCACGGCGAGCGGGACGGTGTCCCCGCCGCTTGATACGGCGGATTTGACGCTGGATTGGGAGTTGGTTGATCCCTCGGCCATCAAGGGCATTATCGCCCCTGCGACCATCGGTGCGGCATCTGGTACGGCGCGGCTGCTGGGGCCGTTATCCGAGCCGAGCGTAACGATTGAGGCCGATACGGAAGACCTGCGCTATCTCGATTATGCGTTCGGCAAGGGCAAGATCAACGCCTCCGGGCAGATGCGCAAAGATCGGCGCGCGCCCTTTGCGGTGGATGCTGTGCTGGCGGGTGTTGAGACGGGTGACGCGGATTTGGACTCCGTTATCGGAGCCGGACCGAAGCTGGATATTGAAGGGCTGTTCGATACGGCCACGGGTCTGCTGACCATCAACGAGGGCGTGATTGATCTGGCCGATGCGGATGTCGATGTGTCCGGCAAGGTGCAGCTGACCAAGAAAACGCTGGACGTGGATTATGTGTTGAAGGCCGGACGGCTGGATGCGTTCAGCAAGCTGGCGGGCAAAAAGCTGGGCGGGTCGGTTGATCTGACCGGGCGGCTGGAGGGGCCGTTCTCGCTGCCCTTCGTGACGGCCAAAGGCGTCGGGCGCAATCTGGTGTTTGATACCTACCGCGCCGAAGTGGTTGATCTGGACATTGAAACACGCTCCGGCGAGACGGGAACATCACCGTTTGTGGTTGATCTCGCGGCGGCGGGTATCCTGACAGGTGATCCTGCGCTGGATGCGTTTTTGGGCGATACGCCGACGATCCAGGCGGCGGGTGTGCTGACCCAAAAGGGTCCGCTGTTGGTGTTGGAGCGGTTTGATGCGAAGCTGGCCGCCGCAACCGCCTCGGCCACGGGGCGCGTGGATATGGGCAAGCGGGAACTCGACATCGAATTCGACGTTAACGCGAAAAAGCTGTCGGGGCTGAAATCGCTGGTTGGCAAGCCTGTCAGCGGGTCGGTCATCACCAAGGGGCGCGCGTCAGGCTCGTTCAGCGCGCCGGAGGTTGATGCGGTGATTTCGGGGCAAAAGCTTCGCTATGACAGCTATTCCATCGGCTCGATTGACGGCGATATTGATATTCAGCAAGCGGCAACGGGCTTTGCCCCCTTCAACGTGGCGCTGGATGCACGGGATATTGTTACGGGTGACAAGGAACTCGACAAGCTGCTGGCGGGAGCATCGAAAGTCACCGCGAAGGGCGAGTTCAACCAATCCAAGCAGGTGCTGCGCATCGCCGATGCCGATATTCGTGCGGCCAAAGCGCGGGCGAAGCTGAACGGGACGGTTGATCTGGGGGCCAAGCGGGTTGATGTGGCGTTCGATGTTGACGCGCCTGCACTCGCGCCGTTTTCAGGGCTGATCGGGTCGCCGCTGGACGGGGGCATTCGGGCGAAGGGCAAGGCCAAGGGGCCGTTTGCCGCGCCGGGACTGGATGTGACGCTGGACGGGTCAAATCTGGCGTTTCAGGATTATCGCGCCAAAACGCTGGCGGGGTCTTTGACATTCGAGCGTAAGGCCAAGGGCTATTCGCCGTTCGATGTGGATTTGCGTGGGGCCGGGATTTCGCTGGGCGATCCGGCGCTGGACGAGGCGTTGGGCGAGACCGTCACGATTGACGCCAAGGGCGGGTTCGACATCGCGGCACAACGGGTGCGGCTGGACGGGGCGAATGTTGTCTCGGATGCGGCAACGATCGAGGCTTCGGGGTCGGTTGATCTGGCGGCGAAGACGCTCGACTTGAGTTACAATTTGGATGCGAAGCGGCTGGCGGCGTTCGGGCCGCTGGCGAAGGCTGATCTGGGCGGCAAGCTGAAGGCCAAAGGCACGGCGAAGGGCGATTTTGTTATCCCGGCCGTGAAAACCACCATCGACGGCGAGGCGATCACGTTCAACCAGTATGCGGTCGGGCGGATCAATGGCGCGGTTGATATTGGTGCGGAGAAAAACGGCAAGATGCCGTTCGATGTTGATCTGACAGCGCTGGGCCTTGCCACGGGTGATCCGGCGTTGGATGCCGCGCTGACGGGGGGCATCAAGATTGCCTCGCGCGGGGAATTTGAGAAGGACAAACCCGCCGTTCAACTGGCTTTTGCGCGGCTGGATGCCGAATTCGCCAAGGTCAGCGCGGACGGGCGGATTGATATTGGCGGGCAGACGCTCGACCTGAATTTTGATGTGGATGCCAGCGATCTGTCGCCTGTCGGCGCGGTGACGGGGGCTTCGGTTTCCGGCAAGCTGGCCGCGAAGGGAACCGCAAAGGGGCCGTTCAATCTGCCTGCGGTCAATGCCACGGTTTCGGGCCAAGGGGTGCAGTATAACCAGTATAGCGTTGGCCGGATTGACGGGCGGGCGACTCTGGGGACAGCCGAAAATGGCGCGCTGCCGTTCGATGTGGACCTGACGGCGGCGGCGATTACCACGGGCGATCCGACGCTGGACTTTGCCCTGCGCGAGGATGCGCGGGTGGTGGCACGCGGGACGTTCGATCAAGCCGCGCAAGCGCTGACGCTGGATAATGCGAATGTGAAGCTGGCGGATTCTACGGCGAATGTGAGCGGGTCGGTTGACCTGAAGGCCAAGCGGTTGAACGTCGCGTATGATGTGAACGCGGTTGATCTGTCGCCATTCGCGGGGATTGCGAAAGCTGATCTCGGCGGGTCGCTGGCGATTAAGGGCACGGCGTCGGGGGATTTTGTGATCCCTGCGGTCAACGCCACGCTGTCGGGACGCGGGTTGCGCTATGCCGCCTATCAGGTCGGGACGATTGACGGGACCGTCTCTGTGGGCCGCGCCGTGGACGGGTTTGCGCCGTTTGATGTGGATATTACGGGCGACGGGATCTCGCTGGGCGATGCGACGTTGGATAATGCGCTGGGTGGCCGGTTGCGGCTGGATGCGGCGGGGGCGTTTAATCAGGCGGGGCAGTCGATCCGGCTGGATCGGGCGAATGTTGTCACGGCCAACGCGACGGCAGATGCGCGCGGGGCGATTGATTTGATGGCCAAGCGGCTGGATGTGGCGTTCGATGTGGACGCGGCACAACTGGCGGCGTTTGCCGGGCTGGCGAAAGCTGATCTTGCCGGATCGTTGGCGATCAAAGGCAC
>CALDZQ010000183.1 GCA_937944035.1 uncultured Neomegalonema sp.
ATCGTCTTAATCAGCTCGCGCACGAGGCCACGGTCGAGATGCACACGGTCGCCATCCCGAATATCCGCACCCACACTCTGCCAGTCGCGGATTGCCTGATCGTCGCGGAAGACAACGCCGACATTCTCCAGAATATCCATCGAGGCGGCGTCAATGCGCTCGACCTGCTCCTGGCTCATCGGCTCCATCAGCGGAATGCCGCGCTTCATGCCGGGCAGCATCGTCTCCCGCACATCTTCGCGCATCGTCCGCCGCGCCCCGCGCCCGCCTCTGCGGGTTTTGCCTGTCGCTTGGGTGCTCATTCTTTTATCCCCGCGCGCTTGAATTCCCTCTCCCTGCGGGAGAGGGCTAGGGTGAGGGAGCAGTCTTTCCGCAAAAACGGCGTTTCGGTTCGATAAACCCTCACCCAACCCTCTCCCGCAGGGAGAGGGCTTTCAGGTGCGCGAAATTCAGCTCTCATCCCACATCATCCTCACTCGCCGGATCACTCAAATCAATCCAGATCGTCTTCAGCTCGGTGTACTGGTCATGCGCGTGAACCCCGTTGTCCCGTCCGCCAAAGCCGCTCTGCTTATAGCCGCCGAACGGCGTCGCCATATCGCCCTCGCCATAGCAGTTGATCGTCACCGTCCCCGCCCGGATCGCCCGCGCGGCCCGCAGTGCGCGTTTGCCATTGGCGGTAAAGACGCTGGCGGTCAGGCCGTAGTCGGTGTCATTGGCAACCAGAATGGCCTCCTCCAACGAGGCAACCTCGATCACCGACAGCACAGGCCCGAAGATTTCCTCCTGCGCCAGCTTGTCACCGATCGGAACGCCGTCGAAAATCGTCGGCTCCACAAACGCGCCTTTGACCTTGCCCCCCGCCAGCGGCTTGCGCCCCTTCGGCTTGAGGTAGCCCGCGACCTTCTTCACATGCGCCGCATCGATCAGCGCGCCGAGATGGTTTTGCGGGTCGAGCGGATCGCCCGTCTTCCAGTCCCGCAGCCGCGCGATAATCCGCTCCATCAGCGGCGCTTTCACAGCCTTATGAACGATCAGCCGCGAGCAGGCCGAGCAGTTCTCGCCCATATTCCAGAACGCCGCGTTGACGATATGCTCCGCCACCAGATCGAGGTTTTCCGCGTCGTCCATCACAATCGCAGGGTTCTTACCGCCACATTCCAGCACGATTTTCTTGAGGTTGCTGTCGGCGCTGTACCGCAAGAACCGTCGCCCCGTCTCCGTCGATCCCGTGAACGAGATCATATCCACGCCCCCGTGCATCCCCAGCGGCTCACCCACGGAAGGCCCGTCACCGGGCAGCACTTGCAGCACCCCGTTCGGCACACCCGCTTCGGAGGCCAATTCCGCCAGCCGCAGGGCCGTCAGGCTGGTCTGTTCGGCGGGTTTGACGATCACCGAGTTCCCGGCGGCCAGCGCAGGCCCGATCTTCCACGCCATCATCAGCAGCGGGAAATTCCAAGGCAGCACGGCCCCGACCACACCCACAGGCTCGCGCACGATCATCGCAATCGCGTCGTCTCCGGCGGGGGCGGTCTGGTCGTAGATTTTGTCAGCCGCCTCGGCGTGCCACTTGATGCAGTGGATCGTCTCCGGAATGTCGATCATCTCGCAATCACGGATCGGCTTGCCGCTGTCGAGGCTCTCCATCACCGCCAATTCGCGGCGGTTGCGGGTAATCAGCTTGCACAGGCGGATCAGCACATCCTTGCGCTCGGACGGGTGCAGCTTTGCCCAATCCCCGCGATCAAAAGCGCTTTTGGCTTTCACCACCGCGAAATCCACGTCCTTGGCATTGCAAGCGGCAATCTCGCAGATCGTCCCGCCCGTGGCCGGATTGACGGTCACCAACTTCGCGCCTTTACCCGCACGGAATTTACCGTCGATGAAGGCGGCGCGGGGAAAATCGATTTCTGCGGCGATGGCCTGATATTCGGCCTTGGTCAGCAAATCGCTCATTTTGAATACTCCCTCTCTATGGCGGCAAGGGCCGTGTTCATGGTGCGGATCACCTCCGCCAATTCGCGCTTGTCATCTTTGTTCAACGGTTGCAGCGGACGGCGGGGCGGTCCGCAATCAATGCCCCGTAAAGTCAGCCCGTGCTTGATGCACTGCACGAATTTCCCGCCCTGCTCCAACACACTCATCAGCGGCAGCATGGCCGACATGATCTTGCGGCCCTTGGTGAAGTCGCCCTCGACCGCGCAAGCCTGATACATCGCGATATGCGCTTCGGGGGCGAAGTTCGATCCCGCACACACCCACGACCGCGCGCCCCACGCAAAGAACTCCAACGCCTGATCGTCCATCCCGCAGGACAGCGCGATATGCGGATAATCCCGCGCCAGCATATGAAGACGGTTCACATCGCCGGAGCTTTCCTTGATCGCACAGAAATTGGGCGAGCGGCCAAGGCGGTCCAGCGTCTCCTCATCCATATTCACGCTCATCCGGCCCGGATAGTTATACAGCATCGCGGGCAGGTTGGCGGCGCGGTCAATGGCCAGCGCGTGCAGCGCAATCTCACGCCCCGTCGGATAGGCGTAGGGCGGGGTGGCGACCAGTATCGCATCCGCTCCGGCGGCTTTCGCGGCCTCCGCAAAGATGATGCTGTCCTCGGTGCGGATGGCCCCCGTGCCGACGATCATCGGCAAGCGCGTACCGATTACCTGTTTCGCAAGGCCCATCATTTCGATGCGCTCTGCGGTCGATTGCGCGTAGTATTCTCCGGTGGTTCCGGCAACGATAATCCCGTGAACCCCGGCGGCGATCAGATGCTCAATCGCGTCCGCAAAGGCATCGCGGTTAATCGCGTGATCCTCGAAATAGGGGGTCACGACGGGGGTATAAATCCCTTCAAACTGCATTACGCATATCTCCTGCGGGGTCTAATGGCAGAGGGTCGGGGCGCGCGAAACGCTCCATCCGGTCGCGCGACAGCGCCCAGTGTTCCAGCGTCAGTTCGACCGCACGGGCGGGCGCGCGTTGCTCAAACGCTTCGATCATCGCGTCATGCTGGTCGCAAGCGGTGGCGATCTGGCCTTGCTCGACGGTGTCGCGGGCGGCATAAAACGTCTGGCTCATCCGCGTATGGTCGATCAACAGCCGTTTCAGGCTGGGCGTCAGATAGGGACTGCCCGCCATATCGCCGATTGTCTCGTGGAATTGGTGGTTGAGAACCGCCATATCGCGCGGCGCGGATGCCGCAACCGCCTCGCGAAAGCCTTGTTGAATATCTTTGAGGGCTGCAATCCGTGCAGGCGTCGCCCCCTCCGCCGCCAGCCGTGCAACAGCCGCATAGATCATCGGCGCGGTCTGGAAGAAATTGCGCATCGTGTCGAGGTCCATCGACGACACCGCCGCCCCGCGATTTGGTTCGATTGTCACAAATCCCGCACCGGAGAGGCGTTGCAGCACTTCGCGCAAGGGGGTGCGCGACAGGCCGAATTCCGCCGATAAAGTCGCCTCATCCAGCGCAGACCCCGGCTCGATCTCAAGCCGCAGGATACGCTCGCTCAGCACAGTGAACAGCTCTTTTTTGTTCATAACGGCCGGGCCTTACTGGTTGATCCGCGCTTATTGTATACAAAATGTATTTTAAATCGTCAATCGGGGGTTTTGAGGCGGGCGCAGGCGCGTAGGAAGGCCAGTGCTTGACATCGACGCGCGGAGTGCCAGCATCGAAGGGTGATGGAGGGCTTTGTGCGGTTATATTTTTCAGCTTTGATCTGCCTCGCGCTGGGCGCGTTATCCGGTGCGTCAGTCGCGCCGGAGCGGCCCCTTATGGTTGAGCCGGCTCCTCCCGTCCCGCTGGCGGGGCAAACGCTTTACGCCGATCATTGCGCCAGCTGTCACGGGGATGATCTGGGCGGGGCCGTGAACTGGCGCACGCCGAATGCGGACGGAAGCCGCAAGCCGCGACCGCTGAATGTGCTGGGAACGGCGTGGCGGCGGCCTGATGCCGATCTGATCGCGTATACAAAGCTGGGCAGCGCGGGGATATTCGGCGATGAAAGCCCCGGCAGCGGCGCAATGCCCGCCTTTCAAGGCGTGTTAAGCGATGCGGAGATCGGGGCGGTTCTGGACTACATCAAATCGACATGGCCTGAAGGTGTGCGCGCGGCGCAACAGCGATTGAACAGGTAGTCCATTTCCGCACGATGTGCGTGAGTCGTTTGATGGTCCATATCTTACGCGCCTATGCCCCTTAAGAGCGACTGCGGCGGTGCGGGAGCAGGGTAATGTGACATCTTTTCAGCCATCATATTAAGAGATTGCGCGCGGTAAAACGGCGGGTTTTGCGCGAATATGCACACAAAACAGCCTTGCAAGCGATTGTGGCGAGACCTTGGAGAAAGTGATTGTTGATCGATAGCGTATCATTGTGGTACTGATGATCTCAGATAGGTGAATTTTGTGCCGAATTGGGAGTTTGGGCGATGAGTATCTTTAATTTTGTGTCGGGCCTGCGCGGATTTGACGGGAAAAACACGTCACAGAACTTCGCATCTCTGCTGCGTGAAATGGGTGCTAGAGGGCCGTCAGCAGGGGTGGGTGGCGCCAGTACGCCTCCTAAAGCGATGACACCTCCCGCTTCCGGCAACCCGTTTGGCGGTTCAGGTGGCGGTGCAGTTGGTGGCGGAGCCTCGGCCCCCGGAACGCCTGTGTTTACGCCGGTCGTTAACGGGTCTCCATTCATCGCCGACGGCAATCCCAATCAGATCGCCCCGTCCGGTGGTGGCGCACTGGCCCCGTCAGCACCTTCAGCGCCCGCGACGGGTGGCTCTCCATTCATCGCAGATGGTAATCCTAATCAGATTGCGGGGCCATCCGTTTCAGAGCCACCCGTTTCCGAACCATCCGTTACTGTGCTGCCACGCAATCCGGACGGCAGCTCGCCGTTTGTTGCAGATGGCAGTCGTCCCGTGGAGCCGCTTGCTGATATACCAGTTCCGGCAGAAGCGCCCGAAGCGTCGGATCAGCCTGTCTTGTCGCTGGAAAACGGTGGCCTTGTTAGGATTGACGTGCCGGTACTGGACGGTAATCGCAATCCCAATGGCGGGCTGAACAACCCCGGTGTTTCTGAACCCTCAACGGCTCGACCTTCCTCCCCCGGAGCGACTTTGATCGATATTCCTTTTCTTGACGGTAACCGCCAGGCTCCGCCGGATGATGCGGGCAATCTGGACCCTATCGGAGCGGACACAGCCCCATCCACAGGCGGGGCGGAATCTGTGCAAAATTTCGGGCCGCTACTTGACGGCAATCTTGTCCGTCCCGACAGCGAGACGCCTAATGTGAACTCACCGGACGCTGAGACCGTGTCGGGCACTCAGGTTTTCGGGCCACTTTTAGACGGCAATCTTGTCCGCCCCGACAGTGAGACGCCTAATGTGAACTCACCGGGCGCAGAGACCGTGTCGGGCACTCAGGTTTTCGGGCCACTATTAGACGGCAATCTTGTCCGCCCCGACAGTGAGACGCCTAATGTGAACTCACCGGGCGCAGAACCTGTGCCGATCACTCAGGCTTTCGGACCGTTTCTGGACGGAAATCTGATCGCTCCTGAGAGCCAGGTTCAGAATGTGCAAATTCCCGCTGATCCCGCCGGACAATAAACACCAGAGTTTGGCCCTGAATAAGCGGTTGCCAGCCACCGCAGTTTCAGGGCCGCACACTGAGAGCATTGGCGATGATTAAACGGTCATTGAAAGCGCTCGCTGTTAAAAAGCAGTCTCGCGTTTTCACGGGAGTGACGGCGTTTTTTTATAGCGCAAGATCGTTTTCAGCAACCTGTGATAGCGATTTCAAGCAAGGTGGAAACACCTTGCGTCTCGGAAATCGCTAAAAAGTTAAAGAGTACAGCGTTCTGGCGTGGTTCAAGAATTGCACAAAACTCTGTAATGTCATGAAACTTGCAATTCCTTGACCCATTCACGGGCGGCTTCCGCCTTGGATGAGGAGCTGCACTTTGGCCAATACCGGACATTCCCCGAAACGCGACGCCCTTCTGCACGAGATCGCGCAGCGGGGCGTTACCCATGCCACCAAAGACAAGCCGATCCTGTCAAGGGACGGGCAAGGCGGCACGGGCTGGGTGATGAGCTTTCTCGGCGCGGGGCTGCGGGAGCCGTGGTTATCCACTGCGAGCGATCTGCTGCTTGAGGCGCTTGAGGATTTTGGTGTCCGTCAAATCGCGACGATGGGCATGGCGGCCAGTCCGTTGCTGGCCGGATGCGTCATGCGGTCGGGTGGTGCTTATAATGCCCTGTTCGTGCGGCCGGAACCCAAGGCACACGGCTCCGGCAATCAGATCGAGGGTTTGCCGGACCGCAGCGCTCCGGTCGTTATCATCGATGATGCCATCGGGACCGGACATTCCGCCCTGCGGTGCGCTGAAATTCTGGAGGCCGACGGATTCGAGGTCGCGGGCGTCGTCGTGCTGGTGCGCTTTACCTACAACAGCGGATACGGGTTGCTTGAGGAGCGCGGATACCGCGTTCGGGCGCTTTACGATCTTTACGAGGATATGGCCCCGATTATGGAGCCTGAATGCATCCCCGCCCGCACACCGTGGCGGGCGCGGGGGATTGCATGGCAGCAGGCCGCCGCGCCGGACGGGCTGAGCGCGTTTGCGCTGGCGCGGCTGTATCTGGGGCAGGCTTTTGAGAAGGGGGCGTTGCCCCGCCCGCCGCAACGGCTTGCGGGCGGGGTTGATGCGCCGGGGGGGCTGTGGATCAGCGCCCGCGATTTGGATAACGGCGCGCCGGTCGCCCGTGCCGGTGTGTGGCGTTTCGATGACGAGCCGCCTGCCACGGCGCAGGAATTACTGGCCGAGGCGTGCTGGTGGCTGAGGGCGCAATGGCCGCAGACCGCGCCCCCGCCCGATCGGTGCGGGCTGGGCCTGTCGCTGATGGGATCGCTGACGCCCTGTACTCCGGGCGAAGCCGACAATGCGGCCTTCGGTCTTGTCTGGCGCAGCCGGGAACGCCCGTGGGAGATCGGTGGCGCCTTGCCTGATATGCCGGAGATCACCGGAACCGCGCATCAACTGCGCCATGCGTTATTCGTGAATGGCAAACTGCGCCCGCGTGAGCCTTTTGAGCTTTATCGCAACAATGTCACCAAACTGATCGAGCCGGGCGCGGTGTGGCCGGGGGGCGGATGCTCGGCCCGTCCTCTTGCGGACAGGCAGGGGCGTGACGCGATGGCGGCGGCGATTCTGCTGCGGGTGCGGGCTTTGATCGCCGGACAGGCGGTCGACGCGGGCGATGATCTTTTCCTGTTCGATGCCGATGTCCTGTTCATCTCGATCTATCAGGGCGATACGGTCGGAACATGCATCGGGATGCGGTGTGAGGATGTGGCGGCGGTTGATGCGCTGGTACAGGCCGCGCTGCGTGATCCCCGGATGGGCGGCATTGACCGGGCGGCGGTAACGATACAGCTCAACGTGCTTTCGGAGCGCTGGTCTGAGGCAATGCCACCCGCTTTCACGCCGGGGCGTCACGCGCTGGGGCTTCTGGTCGATGGCCGTGAACATATCCTGCTGCCGGGGGTCGCTGTCGAAAGTAATCTTGATGCAGATGCATTCGCCGGGATGCTCTACGTTAAGGCCGGAAAGCCGGAAAACGCCCCGATGACGTGGAGCCGTTTCCGGACCGCGCAATGGGTGTCCCGCCCCGGTCATGTGGCCACGCCCTCGCATCCTTGCGCATGGGTTGAAGCCCGCAAACTGGCGGGGGGCACACCGGAGCGTGTCGCGCGGCGGTGGTTCTTGTGGCTGGCCGAGCATGTGAGCGCGGGCACGTTGCCGACGCATGAATTGCCCTACGAGGGGCAAGCAGGCGATCCGGCTCCGGCGGCGCTGTATGCCGAGACGATCCGGCGGCTGCGCGAAGCTGCGCCGTTTTTCGATGCGCCTCTGCCGCCGCTGCCACTCGACCTGTTGCCGCGTGAGCCGGATCTTGTCTCCCTTGCCCACGCCCATGCCACGGCGGGCGGGCAGGAGGAGCGGTTGCGCCGGCTCATGCTGGCCCCGTCCACACCCCGCAGCGATCCCGCCGGTTTCTGGCGTGCGGTCGAGGCCATCGGTGTTGTGGATGTGCGGGCGTCGCGGTGGCGGACTGCGCCGATGCCGGACTATCAGCGGATCATCCGGCTGTGCGCGACCCGTGATGATGCTGAAGCGGATTGGCTGAGTGGCTGCGTCGGGCCTGATGGTGCGGTTATGACGACCGAGAGCGATGAGGAGGATACCCTGATCGCCGCCCGCGCGGCAGAGGCTTTGGCCGGATCGGCACGGGTGGCGCATACCGATGCCGCCGGGCGTATTCTGATGCATCTGGCCCGTCTGAGCATTGATCTGGGGCGTGATCGGGCGGGGGTTCGGGCGTCTGACACGCAATCGGGCCTGCGGACGGAACACACCGTCGCGGCGCTTGGGGCGTTTGCGCGCCTGAAAGGAGCCACCCGATGACGGTACGCGCCGCCGCCCATGCCGGGCTTTTCTATCCCGCCAAGCCCCCCGCGATCCGTGCGGCCATCGGCCATTATCTTGACGGGGCGCGGGAGGGGTATGGTGGCGACGCCGTGGCCCTCGTCGCGCCCCATGCGGGGTGGCGCTATTGCGGCCCGGTTATGGCCGGTGCGTTCAGGGGCTTGCAGGGCCGCCGCGTGCGCCGGGTGATCCATCTCGGCCCGTCGCATTATCAGGCGATTTCAGGTGTCGTTGCGGGCGGTGTTTCGGCTGTAGAGACGCCCCTCGGTGCAGTCCCTGTTCTGGATGTGGCGCGCGATGGCGTCACTGTGGATGCGGGGGCGCACGCGTCTGAACACGCTTTTGAGGTTCAACTGCCTTTCCTGCAAACCCTGCTGGGTACGTTTGAGTATATCCCGCTGCTGGTGGGTGAATGTGACCCTGAAGCGCTGGCCGTACTGCTCGAAACACTGGGGGCGACCGAACCGGATGTGGTGACAATCGTAAGCTCGGACCTGTCCCACTACCTGCCGGCCCCAGCGGCACGGGCGACGGATTTGGCGAGTTTGCGGCAGATCGAAGCGCTTCACCCCACGCTTGATGCGACGCAGGCTTGCGGGGCGGTGGCGCTGAATGGTGTGATTGCTCTGGCAATGCGGGCGGGGTGGTCGGCCACGGCCATTGACCGGCGCGACGCCAATCAGACGGCCAATATATCACCCGACAAAGTGGTCGGATACGCCGCACTCAGCTTTCACAGGAGAGAACAATGAACAGGTTTGCGCCCAACGGCACGGCGGAACAACTGGAGGCGAGGGATGTTTACGGCGTCTTCTCCACCCTGTTCCGCGACAGTTACTACCATGCGCAAATCGGGGCGGTTGATGACGCGCGGTTGCAACAGATCGTCTCGATATTCGGCGCGCCGTGGAGCGATTCCTCGCCGATGGTGACGATTGCGAAGGCCGAGAAACCGCGCTTTATCGGCGAGACCGAAGATATGATCCCCGCCCATAACGAATGCGCCTATATGCCGTCACCACCCAGATTGCTTGCGCTTTATTGCGTTGAGAATGCGAGCAACGACGGGGCGTTTTTCACGGTTGCGCCGGGTGATTTGACCGGGCAGATCGGCGCGGAATACGGGCCTTCGCTGCTGCGCGCACGGTTTGCATGTCAGATGGCGGCGGAGGTTCCGGCCTTTGAGACAAACCTTGTGCGTGAAACCGCAATCGGGCGGCGGCTGATTTTCACGTCTGTGAAGGCGATGACCGGGCAATCCGTCTATCGTCTCACCATGCCCGTGGATGCCTATTCCCAAAAGGTTGTTGAGAGAATCCATACCGTCCTGAATGATCCGCGTAATCGGCGCAGGCATATCTGGAAAGCGGGTGATTTGCTGGTGATCGATAACCTGCGCTTGATGCATGGCCGCGAAGCGTTCAGCGGCGGCAAGCGTATTTTGCGGCATTTGCGCTTGGCTTAACAGTCTGCTGAACAACTGTTTGCCAACTTACAACACGAGTCTTCCGGTCAAAGCCGGAATCTGTTTTTCAAATAGCGCTGACACTCAAATAACTGAAAATATTCGCGTTTCTTCGCGATTTCCGGATCGCAAGGTGTTTCCACCCTGCTCGAAATCGCCTTGGAGCGTTATCAAGTGCAGTGGGTTCATTGCCCGACTTTAGCTGGTAATCCGCAAGCGGCCGATGGTCTTGGCGATTTTCACAAATGCGTCTTTCAAGCTGTCCGCGCTGTTGGCTTTAAAGACCATGCCGCCACCGCCTGCGGTACATTTCTCCAAACGCTTTTCCGATGCCGGTTGCAGGCTCAGGGCGACGGCGTAAATGGTGATGCCTTTCGCTTTCGCCAGATCACACGCCGATTGGAAATAAGCGTTCGAGTTTTTGCCATCGCGGGATGAGCCTTTGCCGATCGCGTGGGTGGTGTTGAAATCGCCGTCTGAGAGCAGGATGATGACTTTGTTTGCCGCGCCATAGGGCTTGGCATCCGTCGGCCATGCCGCATTCCAGTTCGGTGACAGGGCGTAAAGCCCCCAAATCATGCCCAGATGCGCGGCTGTTAAGCCTTGCGCCGTAAGATCATCCACCGATTTTTGGTAGACACTGCGCTCGGTAGACAGCGGCTGCATCCGCGATTTCGGCGTGGCATTGCTGATGTCGGTTGCGGTCATAAACGGAATTTGCCGCGCGTAGGGACTGTCATCATTGATGTCAAAGCCGGAAGCTTTTGCCCCGCGCACACGCTCTGCGGCCCATACATCAAGCCCGACAGGGGGTGCGGACAGCCCCGTCAGCGACGTGCCTTCAAGGATAGTGTTGTCGAGATTGCCCAGATTGACCGATGTGGAATAGGGGACAACGGCGACCGAGATTTCCGCCTTGCGGGCAAGCGCGCCTTCAAGCGTGTCGAACAGCGCCACCGAAGATTGTTTCAGGCGCTCGATCCGTGGTTTGCCGCTCAGATCAATGTTCATTGACCCGCTGACATCCAGAACCATTGCAATCTCAAAGGGGACAATGCCCGGCTTCATCGCCGATGTGGAGATCGTTGCGTCGAGCGTTTTCTTGCCCAGCGCGCTCAGGAAAAATGCTTTCGTGCTGATGCGGACTTCCGCCGAGACGGAATCGGGTTTGCCGTCGCCATCGGTGTCTTCGTTTCCTTTGAAATCGGCAGAGATCAGATCAACAGCGATATTGCGTCCGGCAAGGTTGCCGCGCAGCATATCCGGGCCTTTTTGTTCTATTTCCGCAGCGCTGAGGCCGGAGCGGGCGAGGCTGAGCACGGTCGAATCCAGCGCACGCTGGGATTTCGCTTTCGCGTTCATCACGCGGCTTACATCCGTTGCGCCGCCTGCGGTGAACACCATGATCGGGAACAACAACCCCGCCATTATCGCAATCGCACCGGAGGTTTCGGTGGTGAAGCGTTTCAAAGGGGGCCGCGAGGCGGGGGACAGAAATTTCTCGAACATCGAAGCCTCCCTTTCAGGGATTCATGATGGGACAGGGGACAGGTTTTCATGGTCGTGCAAAGGCAGCGCCAAATATGAATGAAAGAACAAAGCGCTTATTAATCAGCGCCTTGCGCTTTGTTTCAGCAAAACCCGCAGTCACGCCACCGGCTTGGCACATCTTAAGACTGGTCAATTTTGAAACAATACTGTCCGGTTTCGGGTCCGGGGCCGTTGCCGAAGTCCTCTGGCTGTTCCCAAACGGTGCAGCAATCGCCCGGCAGGTGCGCGCGGCGCATCGCCAGAAACTGCGCCCGTGTTCACTTCAAGCCAAAACATGTCGCTTCCGGACATACCGCTTTGCATAGCGAGGGGCTTCGGTATGATGATTACGAAGCCGCACCAAGCGGCTCAGCGAACCGCCTTTGGGAGGGCACAATGAAAAACACCGCACAAGCCGTCGTTATCGGGGGGGGCGTCGTCGGTTGTTCGATCCTCTACCACCTTGCGAAAGGGGGCATGACCGACATCATGCTGTTGGAGCGTGATGTGCTGACCTGCGGGTCCAGCTGGCACGCGGCGGGTGGCTTTCACACCATCAACGGCGACCCGAATGTTGCCAAGCTGCAAAAATACACGATTGATCTTTATAAGGAAATCGAGGAGCTGTCCGGCCAATCCTGCGGTGTTCACCGCACCGGCGGGGTGATGCTGGCGGCGGATGAGCAGCGGATGGAATGGCTGCGCATGTCGCTTGCACGCGGCAAGTATCTCGGCCTCGACCTGCGCGAGATGAGCCTTGACGAGGCGCTTGAGATCAACCCGTTCTTCGATAAATCCAAATTCGTCGGCGCGATCTATGACCCGCTCGACGGCCATCTCGACCCTTACGGCGTGACCCACGCTTACGCCAAATCGGCCAAGATCCTCGGCGCGAAAATCCATGAGAAAACCAAAGTCGTGGACACGGTCCCCAATGGCGACGGAACATGGACGGTCGTGACCGATCAGGGCAATATCCACACGCAAAACATCGTCAACGCGGGCGGGTTGTGGGCGCGGGAAGTCGGGCGCATGGCGGGGCTGGAGCTGCCGATTTTGGCGATGGAGCACCATTACCTGCTGACCGAGGGCTTTCCGGAAGTCAAAGAATTCAACGACCGTACCGGCCGCGAGATCGGTCATGCCGTTGATTTCTCTGCGGAACTCTACACCCGTCAGGAACGCGACGGCGTGTTGATCGGCACATACGAGAAAAACTGCAAGCCTTGGATGCCATCCGAGACGCCGTGGAATTTCGGTTCTGAATTGCTGGAACCCGATTACGACCGGATCATGCCCAGCCTTGAGAAAATCTTCGAGCATTTCCCGAAATACGCCGATGCGGGTATCCGTCAGGCGGTGAACGGCCCGTTCGTGTTCGGCCCCGACGGCAACCCGATGATCGGCCCGATGCGCGGGATGCCGGGCTACTGGTGCGCGGTGGCGATCATGGCCGGGTTCAGCCAGGGCGGCGGCGTCGGCCTCAGCCTTGCGAACTGGATGATCCACGGCGATCCCGGCGCGGACATCTGGGGGATGGACATCGCCCGCTACGGCGATTGGACCACCATGCGCTACGCGAACAAGAAAGTGCGCGAAAACTATTCCCGCCGCTTCCAGATCAAATTCCCGAACGAGGAACTCTGGGCCGCGCGCCCCGGCAAGACCACGCCGATCTATGACAAGCTGATCGCGGCCGGTGCGCAGATGGGCGACGGATGGGGGCTGGAAACCCCGCTCTGGTTTGCGCCCGAAGGCGTCAAAGATGAGCATAGCTTCCGCCGCTCGGCTGATTTCGGGCATGTGGGTGCGGAATGCAAAGCGCTGCGCGCGGGTGTCGGCCTTGTCGAATCATCCGGCTTCGCGAAATACATCGTCACCGGAGCGGGGGCCGCCGCGTGGCTTGATACGATGCTCGCCTGCAAAATCCCCGCACCGGGCCGGATGACGCTGGCCCCGATGCTCAAAGAGGACGGCAAGGTGATCGGCGACTTCTCGCTCGCGAACCTGACCAAGCCGACCGCAGGCTCCTCTGCGGGCGTGGCGGGCATCGGCGTCGGCAATCCGCTGACGGCGGCGAGCGAGACGCCGAAATTCCTGATCCTCGGCTCCGGCAATGCCGAAACCTATCACATGCGGTGGTTCCTCCAACATTTGCCCGATGACGGTTCGGTCACGGTTGAGGCGGTGGGCCTTGGCCTGTGCGGAGTGTCGATTTCCGGCCCCAAATCCCGTGACCTGCTGGCGAAAATCGCCGATGACGATGTCTCGCATGACGCCATGAAATTCATGGACATCCGCGAGATGACGCTGGATGGCATTCCCTGCATTGTCGGGCGGGTCAGCTTTACGGGTGATCTGGGCTACGAGATCTGGATGAAGCCTGAATATCAGCGGGCGATTTACGACAATCTGCATGAGCATGGCACGGAGTTCGGCCTGCGTAATATCGGCCTGCGCGCATTCCTGTCGCTGCGTTTGGAGAAAAAGTTCGGCACATGGGGGCGCGAATACCGCCCGATCTACTCCCCTGTCGAATGCGGGCTGGACCGCTTTTGCTCGATGAAAAAAGAGGCCGACTACATCGGCCGCGCGGCGTTTGAGGCGGCAAAGGCGGAGGGCGGTACGCTGCGCCTGAAAACCTTCGTCGTCGATGCCGATGATGCCGATGCCATTGGTGACGAGCCGGTCTACGCGGCGGGCAGTGATGACGCCATCGGCTGGATCACCTCCGGCGGCTATGCCCACGCGGCGGGCGCATCGGTGGCGATGGGCTATATCGGCAAGGGGCACGGCGACAACACCGCTGACGGCGCGTTCGAGATCGAAATCCTCGGCCAACGCCGCAAAGCCACCATCACCGAAACCCCGCTCTTCGACGCCAACGGCTCGCGTATGCGGAGTTGAAGAGTTTTAAATCGCTATTTGGCGTGTTATGTATGGTTGTTTCAACCAATTATTGCAATTTTGTGTTTTTTGTGTCATTCCCCTTAACTCAATATTAACGTTAAGGGGGACGACATGTCAGTTAGCAGCAGCGACGCTTTGCCGAATCCGCACGGTGATGAAAGACGTAAAAACGCGAAATTTATCCGCGATAATGCGTCGGAGAACGCGTTTAAACGCCCGCAACCAGCTACTCTAGGGCTAGTTCCGCCAACACAGAATAATGGCGAAGAACTTCAGTTCAGCCAGACTTACTCAACTTCTTTTTCTAAAGGGTTGCCTCGGAATGAGTGGGGCTTTGTCGATTCTTGTGCCTATATGGCGTTTGTGCGGGCCATCAATCGCCCCACAGACAGTAACGACTATTTCGATACTACAGTCCCTCTCGGTCCCTGTGGCGCGATAGGCGCAAACGATAAAGGTAAGTGCGGTTCTCAGCACAATTTTAAAGTTGAGCTGTGGGACGGGGGCAAAAAGGAAAACACCGTCATCCCTATTGTGCGGAATTGGGAAAGCCCTCGAAGCGGCCACAGCTATGTCCTCGAGGGACCGGATCCAGATGCGGTTTGTATGCCGCCGGCGCCCCGGCTTGAATCCGATGAAATGGCCGTCGAGATGGCTGAAGTATATGCTCTATCGCTGCTGCGTGACGTTCCGTTTGAGCAGATCGAAAGCGGCGATGGCAAGACGGACTATAATGGTATCACAGCTAATCAGATCGGTCATGCAATAAGCAGCATGAATTGGTTTTCTTCGACACCTAAGTCGCCGCGCGAGATGAAACGTCGTAAGGCGCGGTATGCGGATAAGTTCCCTGGTACGCTGTTCAGGGGATCGACGTATGGCTGCAATGTGGGCGGGTATATTTCGCAGTTTATGCTCGCTGGGACAACGTCTCCCGATGAGATTTGTGACTATACGGATGAGAAAGGCGACTGCCGAGGTTTCAAGCCTATCCACGGGTTCGGCGTGTACGGAACACAGCTGATTGATCAACGCTCAAGAGTCCACCTTCCAGGTGTCGATTATATGGTGGAGTGGCAGGGCTGGATGGACGTTCAGTACGGCATCGACATGAAGAATGGTAAAGAGGGACCAATCACAATTGATCGGTACAGAAAAGGGCGACGCTTCATTTCCACACCGCGCGATCTTGCAACCTATGTTCATTCTGACCAGCTTTACCAAGCCTATTTGAACGCCTGTTTGATGATGTTGGAGATGAAGGTCGGTTTCAGCGACGGGCTACCCACCGGAGTTAAAGATCGCGATATTACGCGTGGTTCATTCGCCACGTTTGGGGGGCCGCATGTTCTTGCGCTTCTGACTGAAGTATCTTCGCGTGCATTGCGCGCTGTGCGCAGGCAGAAATTCAACTACCATCGTCGCTGTCGCCCTGAGCAGATTGGTGCTTTGATGACGCTGGCGGCAAGTAAGAACGCCAAAGCCAAAGCGTTGGATTGGGATGCCCGTGCTGCGTCCGAAGCTATGCTGGCACAGATCCCGGCAGCGATCAGGAGCGCCGTGGCTGCGAAGAATGACTATCTTCTGAAACCAAGCCAACAGCGAGAACGGTGGGTTAAAGTCAGCGGTAAAGAACCGGAGTGGATTACCGAGAATTTGCTTCTGCCGATGGCGTTCCCTGAAGGATCGCCGATGCATGCCTCCTATGGAGCGGGGCACGCAACCGTGGCAGGTGCCTGTGTCACCGTGCTTAAAGCATTCTTTCAAACTGTGGAGAAGGATTGGAAAAGAACGCCTTACCCGCAAGAAGTCGTTCGGGTTGTCCCAGAAAGTCGCTCTGGCAGTAAGGCGACACCGGTCAATCCAGATAAACGCGGAGAAAAGCTGGAGGTTGTTGAGTTGGGTTTAACGCTTGAGGGCGAGTTAAACAAACTTGCGGCCAATATCTCAATCGGGCGTAATATGGCGGGCGTTCACTTCTACACGGATTATTACGATTCTCTCCGCATGGGCGAGCGTATTGCCGCCGGGATACTTCAGGAGCAGATGCTCACCTATGTCGATCCGGTTAAGATGCGGTTTTTTGATTTTGATGGCAACAAAGTCGAGATCGAAGGTTATGGCAACCAACCCGGTGTTGCGAACCCGGTCGTGCGGGTGGAAGGTGAAGGGACCGGATGTGGGCAAGATCGCGCACGGTGGTGGTTGTGTGAATAGTATGATTTAAATATCTTCGGCAATCAAATTTTTTAAAAAGGGCGCGCCGTTTGGTGCGCCCTTTTTCGTTCGTGCGCTTGCCCT
The DNA here is from genome assembly GCA_937944035.1 of uncultured Neomegalonema sp. GTDB lineage: Bacteria > Pseudomonadota > Alphaproteobacteria > Rhodobacterales > Rhodobacteraceae > JAHDDY01. Next base: position 16,707 of record CALDZQ010000183.1, read on the forward strand.
TTTTCGTGTTTGGCCTGTATGAGCGTCGCAAAGAATAAAGGACCGGACACGATGCGCATTTTGCTTACGAACGATGATGGTATTGACGCTGAAGGCTTGCAAATTCTGGAGCATATGGCCCGCGCGGTGTCGGATGATGTCTGGATCGTCGCCCCGGCCACCGAGCAAAGCGGCCAATCGCAAGCCCTGACGCTGGCCGATCCGCTGCGTTATGCGAAGCTGTCCGACCAACGCTTTGCCGTCTCCGGCACGCCCGCTGACTGCGTGACGATGGCGCTGAACGCGATCATGGACACGCCCCCCGATCTGGTGCTGTCGGGGGTGAATATCGGCTTTAATATCGCTGATGACATTCCCTATTCAGGCACGGTCGGCGCGGCGCTTCATGCCGCCGGGTACGGCATCAGGGCAATCGCGTTCTCTCAGGCGTATCAGTACCTCTCGCAAGACCGCGAGCGCGACATCTGGACGGCGGCGCGGGTCCACGGTGTTGACACGCTCAAGCGCCTGATGCCGCTGGATATTGGGGCCGGGACGATCCTGAACGTCAATTTCCCGCCGGTTCCTGCGGAGGAGGTTGACGGGATGATGCTGGCGGGGCAGGGCGTGCGCGCCTCCCATGAGCTTTACACCGAAGACCGTATCGATGTGCGCAACAACCCGTATCACTGGCTGCGCTTCCGCCGTGAGGCGGGGGATGCGCCCGCCGATACCGATCTGGGTGCAATGGCGCAGCGCCGCATCAGCGTGACGCCCCTGCGCGCCAACCTCACGGATCAGGCGGCGCTGGACGCCCTGCGCAAAGACGCCGCGTTCTCATGAACGGGGTCAGTGCCGAAACGCTGGATGCGTATGAGGAAACGCTGCGCCGCGATGGCGTGGATGACCCGCGCGTGCTGGATGCGATGCGCCGGGTTCCGCGCGAGCGTTTTGTCGAGCCGCAATTCGCCGCCCGCGCCTACGAAAACCTGCCTTTGCCGATTGCCTGCGCCCAAACGATCAGCCAGCCCTCGGTTGTCGGCTTAATGACGCAAGCCCTTGATCTTGATACGCGATGCAAAGTTTTGGAGGTGGGTGCGGGGTCCGGTTATCAGACCGCAATCCTCGCGCGGCTGTCGCGGCGGGTCTATGCGCTTGAACGGCACGAGGCACTGGCGGGGCAGGCAACCCGCAGATTGCACGATCTGGGCCTGTCGAACGTGGTTGTCTCGCATGGTGACGGCTCTCTCGGATGGCCGATGCACGCGCCTTTCGACCGGATTATGGTTGCGGCGGCGGCGGCGGACCCGCCAAAAGCGTTGCTGGATCAACTCAAGCCCGGCGGCATCATGATTCTGCCTGTGGGTGAACATAACGAACTGCAACAATTAATCAGGGTAGAAAAAACCCCCTCCGGCTATGAGTACCAAGAGCTAATTTCTGTGCGTTTTGTGCCACTTCTTAATGGTTTCTTGTGATTGAATCTCAATTCAGGACAGTAAGTGGTTTAATGATTTTTTAGGGGGGTATAGATTTTACTGCGAATGTCATTTTCGCTTAAGAGGCCTCCCAATGAAGCGTTCTATCGGGTTTAGTAAAGTATACGCATCGGCTAGCGTCGTTGCGATTTCGACGCTGTTGTACGGCTGCTCTCAACCGGCGTCCTACGCCACCGTTGATCTGAGCGGCAGTTACGGGGGGGGTGTCCAGCCGCAATACAGCGCGACGACAGGTCTGCCCGTATATCAGTCAACACAAGTCTACACCGACCCTTACGGAAATAGCTTGCCGCAGAGCTATGCGCCGCAAACGCAGGTCGCGCAGTCATACGTGCCGGGAAATCAGGTGGCATCGCTTGACCCGACGATCGGCTATAACTCGATTGTGCAGCAATCCTATCCTGCACAAACCTACGCCAGCCCTGTGTATAACGCCCCGGCTTACAACGCCCCCGTTTACAGCGCCCAGCCCTACAACGCTCCGGCTTACAACGCCCAAGCTTACAGCGCGCCCGCATACACCGCCCAAACCGTCGCGCCCGCGCCGATGCTGACGACCGATACCGTCCTGTCCAGCGACGGCTTTGTCAGCGTGGGGCAGTACCGCACGCCTGACACCTACGGAACGCAGACGGCATTCCTTGCGCCGGGTGCAGGGTCGATGGGCTTGCCCGCTCCCGCACCGCAGGTTCAGCAACCCGTCTATCAATCGGCGCCGGAGCCTGAATTTGAACCGCTGACCGATCAAAGCTTCGATGTGGTTCCACCCACAGCCGCCGCCCCTATGATCGAAAGCGCGCCTCTGCCCGACGCATATGATGCGCCTGCCGTGTTCGAGACGGAAACTCTCCCAGAACCCGACGCATGGGCCAGCCCCGATTACGGTTCGGTTTCCGTTGAACCGCTCGCCACCGACCCGATGAGCATTATGAGCGCGCCCGCCCAGCAATTCGCGGGCATTCAGCGCAGCCTGCCGCCGCGCGAAAATGTTGATGAGGTCATCGACTATTACGGCCTCGCGGACCGTGCGGCGGACCCGGTTGTGCAGGAGGTAAAGCTGCCCAGCCCGACTCCGGTCGCGCCTGCGCCCGCTCCCACGCTCCAGTACAGCGCGCCCGCCGTATCGGGTAACATCGCAATTCCTACCGCATCCGAGCAGTATCTGCGCCCTTACGAGGCACTGCCGCCCGGTTTCTACCCGCCGCTGGATCAGCAGGCCGCAGGGGATCTTGTTTCCTTCGCCGCCCCGCAAGCGGCCCCCGAAGCGGTATTCGAGCCTGCGCCACAATTCGTAGCGTTACAGCCATCGGAAATGTCCGATCTTCTGATTCAAGAGGCATCAACCGTCAGCATGAGCGCCGCTCCTGTGCAGCACACAAGCCTTGGCGGTCAGTACACCGTTGTATCAGGTGACACGCTGTCCGGTATTTCGCGCAATTACGGCGTTGACGCCAAAGCGATTGCCGATGCGAACGGCATCGATATGGGCGCGCCGATCTACGTGGGCGATACGCTCTCCATTCCTGCCCCAAGCATGATGAGCGGCGGCGAAACGCTCAGCGATGCGCCGATTGTGGTTCTGCAATCCGCCAACGCCTCCGGCATGACCACCGAACGCCAACCGGGCTTCCTTCCTTCGGGTGTGGCGTCCAACAACTTCGATATGGTCGATATTGAAGAACTTGCCCGCTATTTTAAGGAAGCCAACAACGGCGACGGCTTCAATGCCATGCCGATGATTAGCGCCGAGGCGGGTGAAGCCATGCGCGGCCGCGCGGTATCCGCGCCGACTGAATACATCTCCAACCCGCAACAGGCGATGGCCTACACGCCACAGCCGGTAGCGATCTCCGCGCCTGTAAGCACGCCCGTAACCGCATCCACGCAAACCTACGTGCCGGATGTGATGCCGACATACCAATCCGGCGTTGTGCCGATGGAGGCGACAGCTTCGGGCTACGCATGGCCTGTACAAGGCGATGTTTTCCGCCTCAGCGAAGGCCAGATCGAGATTGAGGCGCCGGCCGGCACGACCGTCTCCGCATCTGCGGCAGGTCGTGTGGTGCATGTCGAAGACGGCCCGCGCGGTGTGCTGGTTGTGATAGAGCATAATGACGGCTGGCGCAGCCTGACGCTTGGTGTTCAGCGCCCGCGCGTTGTGCAGGGCCAAATCGTCAAGGCGGGCACACCGATTGGCGAGGCTTCATCCCAGCGCGTCCGTTTTGAACTGCGCGACACCCAAGCGAAAATCGCCGATTCACTCGGCGCGCTGCGCAGTTAAACCGTTATCAAGGGCAATGCGTTCATTGCCCGACTCGGAAAACGCGCCAAAACAAGAAGTTAGAGTGCCCGGAACGATCCTTATATCGTTCAGGGTGCTCTAATCGCGCCCGTCCGCCGTCAACCGTTCGACCCGCGCCCGCTCCTCGTCCGACAACGGCGCAGCCGCCGCAGGCAGACCCGACGGACGCATCGAAATTTGCCGCCACGCGAAAAATCCGCCCAGCAACAACAACAGCGGCCCGCCCAGATACAGCGCCGCACTCGTCGCGTTAAAGCGCGGTTTCAGCAGCACATATTCCCCGTATCGCGCAACCACATAGTCCAGCACTTCCTCGTTGCTGTCCCCTTCGGACAGCCGCTCACGCACCAGAACCCGCAGGTCTTTGGCCAATCCCGCATCGGAATCGTCGATG
>CALDZQ010000184.1 GCA_937944035.1 uncultured Neomegalonema sp.
TCTCGACCAACAAAGCGCAGCGGCGACGGCGGTTTTTAGGGTTGGCCGGGTCGCACTGCCCCCACAGTCCGGTCCCATCCTCCCCGCCCAAACGCGGCACGCCGCCGGAGGAGCCGCAACCGAGGATCGTCGCACGAAGAGTCCCGCCGCTCATACCGATGCGCTTTCGAGGGCGGGGACTTTAGTGAATAGTCGGTGGAAATTTTGCGTAGTCTGGCGCGAGAAATCTTCGGTGCTCATATCATAAACCTGCGCGCCGATGGTCGCGGTATGGGCGACATAAGCCGGTTCATTGCGCTTTCCGCGTATGGGTACGGGGGCCAAATACGGAGCGTCGGTCTCAACCAGAATGCGCTCGACGGGCGCGTCGGCGAAGATTGCGCGCAGATCACCGGCGTTTTTGAAAGTCGCAACGCCGGACATCGAGAGATAAAACCCCATCTCCAGCGCAGCCTCGGCCAGCGCCCGACCTGAGGAGAAGCAGTGCATGACACAGGTATAGGGCGCTTCATCATAGCCTTCCCGAAGGATACGGGCCATATCCTCATCCGCATTGCGGGCGTGGATAATGAGCGGCAGGCCCGTCTTCCGCGCTGCCGCGATGTGAGTGCGCAGGCTCTCTTGCTGCATCGCGGGGGGCCATTTGTCGTAATGGTAATCCAACCCCGTCTCGCCGATGCCGACCATTTTCGGGTGTTTGGCATAACCGCACAGTTGTTCAACGCTCATCATTGCATCCTCGCCGACATTCAGCGGATGCGCGCCGACGGCGTAGAAAACGCCCTCATAGCGCTCGGCAATGGCGCGCACTGTAGGCTCGGAGGAAGCGCGCGTACAGATCGTCACCATCTGCTTCACACCCGCCGCCGCCGCACGAACGATCAGATCGTCACGGTCCTCGTCAAAATCCGGGAAATCAAGATGGCAATGGCTGTCTACAAGCATTGATGGTTCCGTTCGGGTTGATCTTTAAACAGTCAGTATGATGCACGTTTTAAGGAACCGCAAAGCGGCGACACGCGCCTGCCCGCCCCACGACGGGCGCTGACATCTCACTTCTATATGCTGCACGTTAGCGGAGATTCTCCTTCACCACCTGCTCAAACTTAACAAACATATCGAGCAAGGCTTGGCGGCGGTCAAGGTTGAGGGCGCGCGTGGTGTCGGTGAGGACTTGGATCGCCATCGCGGTTTCGGCCCATGCGCTTGCTGTTCCGGGCAGGGGCGCGCTGCCTTCTGTGGCGTCACAAGCCAGACGGGCCGCGCGGTCAACGGCGAGGCGTGTGAGTGTGGTGAAGGCTTCGTCCCTGTCGGCGGGCGCAGTGGTATCGGCCAGCGCGTGCAGCGCCTCTCGGTCGATCCGGACGGGAAGCGGGGCGAGGATGCGCTCCATCCCGGCGGCCAGCGCCTCGCCATCATTCGAGGCGATTTGCAGCGCCGCGCCAACAGACCCCCGCGCAGCAGCACACAGATCAGCGGAGAGCGCCTGCCCTGTCGCCCCGGCATAAGCGGCCATCAGCGGTTCCTCATCCAAAGGCCGGAAATCAAGCTTGCGACAACGCGACCGTATAGTGGGCAGCAGGCGGCCCGGCGCGTGGGTGACAAGGAAGAACACCACCCGCGCGGGGGGTTCTTCGAGCAGTTTGAGAATGGCGTTGGCAGCGCTGGGGTTCAGCTCCTCGGTCGCGTCAACGATCACACAGCGCCACGCGCCGTTCGAGGACGAGAGCGCGAGGCTGGCACGGAGATCGCGGACTTGTTCAACGTCAATCTGAGTACGCAGCTTGCCCGTTTTCTCGTTGATACGCCGCGCGATGCGGGTGATGCCCGTCTCGTTTCCGGCGTTAATGCGCTGACGGACGGGGTCGTCCGCGTTCATGGCGATGGCGCTGGCTTCGCTCAGCAAGGCGTGGCTGGCCAGATAGGCGAAGGAAGCTTTGCCGATACCGCGCGGTCCGGCGAGGAGCCAACCGTGATGGATGCGACCGGATTTCAGTGCCGTATCGAACGCCGCAACGGGGCCGTCATGGCCGTAGAGCGTCTCGCACTGATGCGGCTCGGATACGGGGATTTCATCACTCACAGCCGCGCCTCAAGGCTAGACATTACGGCGGCAACCACGGCGTCAGGGGATTGCGTGGCATCGACAACGATACAGCGCTCAGGGCTGTTTGAGGCGATGCGCAGGAAGGCCGCGCGCAGATCGGTGTGGAAATCGATACCCATACGCTCGAAACGATCCGGCCCGTGGCGGGTGGCCGCGCGGGCCAATCCTATTTCGGCGGGCGCATCCAGGATGATCGTCAGATCAGGATCGACAGCCACGGTTTGCTTGTGAATCGTCTCGATCAGATCTCCGGACACATCCCGCAATCCCTGATAAGCGCGGGTCGAATCGACATAGCGGTCACAAATAACATGGCTTCCGCCGGACAATGCCGGTTCGATGGTGCGGCAGACGTGGTCACGGCGCGCGGCATTGAGCAGCAGCAGTTCGGTTATCGCATCCCACCGATCCGGCTCCCCCGTTACCAGCAAGCCGCGAATTTCCTCCGCTCCGGCAGAGCCGCCCGGCTCACGCGTAAAAACCGCATCCGCTAACAGCCGCTGGGCGCGCAAGGCGGTGATGAGTGTTGACTTTCCTGTCCCCTCACCGCCTTCGATGGTTATGAAGCGCCCGCGTGTCGTCATTGTTTTAGCGGCTCCGGAGAGCCTTTAGGTTCCGCCGCCAGCGCCGCCAAGCCGCTTTCGATCAGATAAAGCGCACCGGCTTTCATCTTTTCGCCCAACCCGCCACGCGCGATGGCTTTGCCGGCATAAAGCGGCACTTCAACGGGGGTGATGTTGGGAGCCGAAAGGCGCAGCATCGCGATTTCCTGACCCGCTTCAATCGGCGCTTCGACCGGCCCCTGATAAACGATCTCACCCTTGACCCTTTTGAGCGCCCCATACGGCGTGGTCATCACAACCGGGCCTTTCGTTACCAGCGGAACTGTCGATTCGGCACCGATCCAGACAGAGGCTTTGCCAACTTCCTCGCCTCCGCCCAGCATTTCCTGGGTTTCAAACTCACGAAAGCCCCAGCGTAGCAGCCGCTCGGCCTCGATAGCGCGCGCACTTGCAGTGGGCAGGCCCGCGATCACGAGGATAAGACGACGGCCATCCTTCACCGCCGACCCGACAAGCCCGTATCCGGCCTCCTCGGTATGCCCTGTTTTCAGACCATCCGCCCCAAGATCCATCCCAAGCAGGGGGTTGCGGTTGTTCTGTGTGATGCCTTCCCAGGTAAAATTACGCTCGGAATAAATCGGATAAAACTGCGGGTATTTTTCGATAATCATCTGCCCCAGAACCGCCAAATCGCGGACGGACATAAGATGCCCCTCATCGGGCCAGCCCGTCGCATTGCGGAAGGTGGAGTTTTCCAAGCCCAACTCACCCGCTCTGGCGGTCATGCGGCGCGCAAATTCATCTTCCGATCCCGCCAGCCCCTCGGCAATGACGATGCAGGCATCATTGCCTGACTGCACGATAATACCGCGCAGCAAATTCCCGACGCTGATCCGCTCGCCAACCTTGACGAACATTTTCGAGCCGCCCTTTTTCCAAGCTTTCTCGCTGACCACAAAATCATCGTCGAGCGAGAGCCGTCCGGTCGCCAATGCCTCGAACACCATATTGACGGTCATCAATTTGGACATGGACGCGGGCGGGATCGGGGTGTCGGCACTCTTTTCCAGAAGAATCGCACCGGAAGTGACATCCACCAAAATAGCATTCCGCGCTTGCGTCGCGAACTGCTCTGCACGAACAGGGGCGCTGATAAGCGTTATAGTCAGGCAGAACAGAGCGATGAAACGGCAGATCATCCGGGAACCTCACATATCAAAAAAACCGCGCCCGTTGCGGGGCGCGGTTTCAGCTTAGACGATTCGCTTACACGAAGCTAAGGTTAGAAGCTTACCCTTTAACGATGGTCGCTTCATAGTAACCGAGGTTGCGAACCCGATTGCGGGTTTGGCGTGCAGCGCCTTTGCTGCCACCGGCAACACGGACACGGTAGAAGGTTTTGCCACGAACCAGCGCTTCGACCGCGAAGGCCTCTTCACCAGCCGAGCGCAGCTTGTCTACGAGGGTGTTGGCACGGTTCGCATCGCGGAACGCTGCGACCTGAACCATGTGACCACCGCGTGGTGCGGCTGGCTGAACATAGTTCTGATATGAGGGCGCCGGGGCCGGAGCCGCAAATGCCGCACTCGTACCGATATTGACGTAATCGCCTGTTGCCGGAGCGGGAGCCGAATATTCGTAGTTTTGCACGGGGGCAGGCGCAGCCTGATAGGTCTCATAGCTTTGCGTCGGAGCCGGAGCCGCCTGATAGGTCTCATAGCTCTGTGTCGGAGCCGGAGCTGCCTGATAAGCTTCATAGCTTTGCGTCGGAGCCGCTTCATAAGTCGTTGGAGCCGGAGCCGCTTGCTCATACTGCGTGTAGTTCGGCGTGTACGCTTGGTATGACTGCTCAGTCTGAGCCACAGGAGCGGTGTAGGTCTGGTACGACGGCGTCACAGCAGGTGCGGCGATGGACGTGTACGGGTCACGGCTCAGGTCCGTCGTGCTGCCGACATACGTGCCACTGTTTGAAGCGTCATAGCTATAGCCTGAAGTCGTGGTCGCGTTCGCAGGCTCCACCGCAACAGATTTAGAAGCAACCGGAGCAGGCGCTGCTGCAACCGGAGCCGCTTTCACAGCTGCCGGTGCAGGTGCAGGTGCGGACGAGCCGGCGCGCTCAGCCGGAGCGTAGATTGGCTCGGCAGGAGCATAGCCGAATGGCGAATAACCGTAGGAAGGGAAAGCCGCGTATGGATCAGCACCATAGCCGGGAACATTCGTTGCGCCCGGAATAGCGTAGCCCGGTGCGAAACCACCGACTTGCGCGCCGTATCCAGCGGGAACAGGAACACCCGTGTGGGGAACCTGCGGGTATCCCTCAACGATCGGCTGGCCGTAACCGACCGATGGTGCTGGCGCGTAGCCCGATGCTGCGACAGCGCCGTAGCCAGCATATGCGGAAGGATAGCCTGCGGTTGTTGCGAACGCTTGCGGCGCAGGAGCCTTGCCCTGATGACCGTAAGGATTGGCGAGCGGTGCGCTCCAGTAACCCTGCTGTGTCGCGAAACCCTGTGGGGCGGCGTGACCCTGTGGCACAGCGTGACCTTGCTGACCGTAAAGCTGCTGGGCATAACCGTGCTGGCCGTGGCCCTGCTGGCTGTGCGCCTGCGCTTTATCATCAGCAAACGATGCCGAACCGGCAGCCATAAGCGCCAGAGCGGAGATAGCGGCCGCAACCGACGCGGTCCGGGGTGATTTACGTGTCCATGTTGGCAGTGACATAACCTGCTCCTCTTTCAAATCTGTTCGCCTGGTTGCTCGATAGGTTTTTTCTTGGTCATAAGGCGATTTTTGGCGTTCCGAGGGTTTTGCCCTCACAACATGCACCGCCACGATAGGCGAATCACCATGAATCACGCAACATATTTTTTCAATCTCCAACCAGAAAAATTGTTAATCTTTAAGACTCTACAGGCTGTACTTCATGTTGAATACCTTAACACAAGGTGTTCTGGCGGCTAAAACGCAAGTTATCCACAGGCTGCGTTTTCCCCCTGTGGCATTCCTACAGTTGTCGGATGCGTGCTGTGTGATTATGAGAAGGTGAAACTTTTTAGGTGGAGAGCCTGATGATCGGTCGCCTCAATCACGTAGCCATTGCCGTCCCCGACCTTGATGCCGCCTGTGCGCAGTACCGCGATGCCCTTGGGGCCGATGTCGGCGCGCCGCAGGACGAACCGGATCACGGTGTGACGGTGGTTTTTGTCGAATTACCGAATACGAAGATCGAATTTTTATATCCGCTGGGCGATAATTCTCCGATTTCGGCATTTCTGGAGAAGAATCCGGCAGGCGGCATTCATCATATCTGTTACGAGGTGGACGACATCCTTGCGGCACGGGATCGACTGCTCGAACAAGGCGCGCGTATCCTTGGCAGCGGCGAGCCGAAAATCGGGGCACACGGAAAGCCTGTGCTGTTTTTACATCCCAAGGATTTTAACGGCGCCCTCGTCGAATTGGAGCAGGCATGAATATCGTTTCGGCTTTTGTGATCTTTGCGGTCACATGGTTTCTCGCACTCTATTGCCTGCTGCCGGTCGGCATCCGCAGTCAGGAGGAAGCGGGTGAGGATGTTCCCGTGGGTGCTATGCGCGGCGCACCGGCGAAGGCGAACTTGAAGATCAAGGCCGTCGGCGCAACCATCATATCCGCAATTATCACCGCAATCATCTACTACCTCATCACCAGCCGGATCATCACGCTCGGCGTTTTGGAAGGCGTATTCGGGGCGTGATAAAATCTACGCCGGGCCGCGCACGCCTGTGGGTGGAATTCACCGCGTTATACGTGGCGGCTCCGGCGGCGCTTTATTTCTTGCTGCCCTATATCAATCTCTACGCCGCGATTGGCGTGACGATGCTTATCGGTTTGATACTGCTGCACTTTACCGACGGATTTCGCTGGCGGTCGCTTTGGGATCTATCGAGCCTGCGCGGGGCGTGGGGAGAGATATTATGGATGAGTGCGCTGACGGCAGTCGTGTTGGGCGCGTTGACGTTATGGCTTGTCCCTGAGCGATTCTTGATCCTGCCGCGCGAGAGACCGGAATTGTGGTTGGCGATACTGGCGCTTTATCCGTGGTTTTCGGTGCTTGGTCAGGAGATTATTTTCCGGCCATTGTTCTTCATCCGATACGGCCCGCTGTTCCCGTCAGAGCGGGTAAGCATTTTCGTGAACGCGCTGGTTTTCGGGGCGGCACATCTGTTTTTTCAGAACTGGATCGCCCCGCTGGCAACCTTCTTTGGCGGCCTGTTAATGGCGCGGCTGTATATAAAGCATCAGTTTCCGGCCGTTTTTATCCTGCACTGGATCGCGGGCGGGCTGGTTTTCACCTTCGGGTTGGGATTGTTTTTCTACCACGGGGCAATAGGGCGATAGCGTAGCAGCCCGGTCACTTCTTGCCGTTTTTCTCCACATATCCGCGCATAAAACTGCGGATTTCGCGGGAAGCGGAGGTGTCGAGCTTCTCGCACAGCTCCACAAACGCATCGCGTTCATCCTTATGGACCCGCACGACAAGCTGGCTGCCGCGCTTTTTCTTGTCCTTCTTGTCTTTTTCGCCCACGCCAGTCTCCAAGGATGGGCCGTCCCAGCGCGACCAAGAGCGGTATAAATCGTCACGAGCCTGACTCGCAAGATGTCAGTTCAAATTGACAGAGATTTACACGGCTCAATCAACCGCATCCCCATTTCGGCGTCCGGTTTCTTTGGTTTGAAAAGCACAGTTGCCCGACACACGGCTCATCACGCATACAGAGGTCAGGATCGAAAACAGCCGGGAAAGCCAAGCCATGACCAAAACCGCTCTCATCACAGGTTCCGCGCGCGGCATCGGCCTTGCGACGGCGCAGCGCTTTCTCGACGAGGGCTGGCAAGTCGTGATGGCGGATCGCGACGGCGCGGAACTGCGCGCTGCGGCCGCTTCCCGGCAAGATGCCCTCGCTATCGAGGCCGATGTCTCGCTGCCAGAAGACGTGGATCGCATGATCGCAGAGACCGTGAACCGTTTCGGCCGTCTGGATGCGCTGGTCAACAATGCGGGCGTGGCGGATTTCGGGCCGATCCGGGAGACGACGTTTGAGCGCTGGCGCACCGTCATGGCGACAAATCTCGACGGCGTTTTTCTGGCCTCACAAGCGGCTATCCCTTTGTTATCAAAGCAAGGTGGAGCCATCGTCAACATCGCATCCATATCCGGCCTGCGCGCCAGCACGTTGCGGGTGGCCTACGGAACATCAAAAGCCGCTGTGATCCAGCTGACCCTGCAACAGGCCGCAGAGCTGGGCGAATTGGGCATTCGCGCCAACGTCGTCGCCCCCGGCCCGGTGAATACCAAGCTGGCGCTGGCCGTTCACAGCCCTGAAATTCGTGCCGCCTACCACGATGCCCTCCCCCTCAACCGCTACGGAAGCGAGCAAGAGATCGCCAACGCGATATGGTTCCTCTGCTCCCCCGACGCCAGCTTTGTGACAGGTCAGGTACTCGCGGTCGATGGCGGGTTTGAAGCGGTCGGAATCGGACTGCCCGCCTTGAGGCAATAGCAAAAATTCGCGCCATGCGGGCACAACGCACCCCTCAAGACGAAAAAGCGCGCACCTCACCCACCAGGTGTTCAATATACGGATCGCCGAGGTCGTGCTTCGCCAAGCCGTCGGCGAGATCGTACAGATAGCTGCGGCACGTCCCCATCGAGCCTTGCGCCGTCGCAATCGCCCGCACCTCGTCCGCGCGCTCGACCTTGGCGGCATAGCGGTCATGCTCGTGATTGGCCAGAAACACACAAGCGGGCCGCGCGCCGCCTTCCATCTCCAGCATCAGCCAGTTCGGGCGGTACACCGCCGAAATCATCTCCCGCCGCCACAGGATCAGCGTCTCCGAATCCCACTGATCTTCGGGCAGCCGCAAGGCGACGCCATCGCAGGAGCCGCCCTCATCCAGCCCCAGCCACAGCCCCGGACAGTCGGGCGATCCGCGACCGATCGGCGCCCAAACGCAAAAGCGGCGGGAATATCCGTTCAAAATCGCGGGGCGCTGTTCGGCGATTTCGACAATCGGGTTCCAGATCAGCGAACCGTAGCCGAAGACCCAAAGCTCTCCATATTCTTCCGCTTTTCGCAGGATTTCCTGCCGCGATGCCTCAAACGCATCCGGGTCCATCAGCGTCATTTCACCGGGGGCTTCATCCAGCATTTGCTGTTTAAACGCGTCATTCGCGAGGCTGTCACGGGAAAGCGGCATGGTTGGTTCTCAACAATTTACGCGGGTTAACTCTATTCTAAAGGCATATCCGCACAAAGAACAACCATAGAGAAAAAACGCATGACAACAGGGCCACCGGACCCTGTCCGGCGGTCGCGCTATCGCTGATTTCACCCCGCATCGGGGGGATCATGCAGCGCATAGAGTGCCAGCGCGTGACAATCCTTCAGCACGAAATCCACCGGATGACTTCCCCGATCCCTGTGACCGGGCGGTTTTCCCGGCCTGATCGGCGCGATATACTTGCCCGTTTCAGAGCGCCCCGCCTCTCGCTTGGCCTCCCACCGCGCCAGCCTTCGCGCCTGTTTCGGCACATCACCCAACGCGGCCTGCAAAGCCGATAACCGCCGCATCAACTGGGCCGGACTGACCTCATCATCCGGCGAGGCGGCAACAACAGGCTCAAAAACCTCCACATCATCGAAAAACCGGATATTCGGCTCCGGTTTCCGGCCCCGCCAAGCCGAACGCGGTTTAAAAGATTTCCGCGCATCGAACAGCGCAAATGCCGGAACCCTTGCAGCGCCTTGAGAGTCGCCTGCGATCACAGGCACAGGCGCGACACGGCTCCCCGCTCCGCGCGCCTCAATCTTGAGAACCAGTTTCACCACCACGACCAACCGCCGGAACGCCGACTCAGCAGGTCGCAAAACCCGCCAAATCCCCGTCCGCACATGCCTCGGCATAGCCTCCCCGCCACCCGCCATAACGAGCAGCGCGGCAACCATCCGCAGCAATGCGTCGCGGTG
>CALDZQ010000185.1 GCA_937944035.1 uncultured Neomegalonema sp.
TGAAGCGGTGTTGGATGCCTCGCACTTGGGAGTGCGCAGCACGACCACGCGACCGACCGCCCGCATTTTGGTCTGGCGCGATTTCCAAGGAAATCGCTTGCAACGGGCGGGCGCGTACTGCGCGGAGCGCAGCACACTCCCACCCTCGGTCGATCGCTTGTTTATTGATGATAGATTCTGCTGCGTTTGCGGAGCAACCCCATGACTGATCCCGGCTTCAGAACCACCGCCCAAGCCGCCCGCGAGCAGGCTGCCGCTGCCGAGCGCGAGGTCGAGCGGCTGAAACGCGCGCTTGAACGCTGCATCGCGGCGGAGGGGTTCCGGCCTCGTGACAAGGTCGGGCAATACTGCGTCCGTGTGGGGGTCGAGGTGCGAATTAGCAAGGGCGCGGGGGCTGAGTTCAGCACCCCGGATGCCCTGAGCCTTTCGCACGCTATCGACCGGACCCCGATGCCGGATACGCTCCGGCGGTATTACGAGTAGAACCATGACACGCGAACGCCTCTACCTTTTCGACACCACCCTGCGCGACGGACAGCAGACTCAAGGCGTGGACTTTTCCGCCGCCGATAAACACCGCATTGCAACTGCGCTCGATAAGCTGGGGATCGACTATATTGAGGGCGGCTGGCCCGGTGCGAACCCTGTGGACACCGAGTTTTTTGCCAATCCGCCAAAGCCGAAACGCGCGAAATTCCTCGCCTTTGGCATGACCAAGCGGGCGGGGCGCTCTGCCGCGAATGACGAGACGCTGGCGGGGGTGCTGAACGCGGGGACGGGAACCGTGTGCCTTGTGGGCAAGACGCATGTGTTTCACGTCAAAACCGCGCTGGGCATCACCAATGACGAGAACCTGACCAATATCCGCGAATCCATCGCCCATTGCGTGGCCCAAGGGCGTGAGGCGATCCTGGATGCGGAGCATTTCTTTGACGGCTACAAGGCCGACCCTGATTACGCGATGGCGTGCGTTGAGGCTGCGCTGGACGCTGGGGCGCGCTGGGTGGCGCTGTGCGATACCAATGGCGGGACGCTGCCTGCGGAGATTTATGCCGTGACGGCGGTGGTGTGTGAGCGGTTCGGCGGGGACCGGATCGGCATCCACACCCATAACGATACCGAGAACGCGGTGGCGAATACGCTGGCCGCTGTCGATGCGGGGGCGCGGCAAATCCAAGGCACGATCAACGGGCTGGGCGAGCGGTGCGGCAATGCGAACCTGATCTCGATCATCCCGACGCTGTTGCTGAAAGCGCCCTACAAAGACACGCTGGAGACGGGTATCAGTGCGGAGGCATTGCCCGGATTGCCGAAGCTGTCGCATATGCTGCATGAAATCCTGAACCAGCCGCCAGACGCGCACGCGCCCTATGTCGGCGGGGCGGCGTTTGCGCATAAGGCGGGGCTGCACGCCTCGGCCATTGTCAAAGACCCGACGACGTATGAGCATGTGCCCCCCGAAAGCGTTGGCAATGAGCGGATTATCCCGATGTCCAATCAGGCGGGGCGCTCTAACCTGCTGCGCCAGCTTGCGGGGGCGGGGATTGCGGTGGAAGCGGACGACCCGCGCCTTGCCCGTTTGCTGGAGCATGTCAAAGCCTTGGAGGAACAGGGCTTTGCCTATGACAGCGCGGAGGCGAGCTTTGTGCTGCTGGCGCGGCGGTTTTTGGGGCAGATGCCGAATTATTTCACGGTCGAGCGCTATCGCGTGACGGTGGAGCGGCGGTTCAACGCGGCGGGCGAGGAGGTCACGGCCTCTGAAGCGGTGGTTAAGGTGAGCATGGATGACGAGCGGTTTATCTCGGCCTCCGAAAGCGTGGACCCGGTGTCTGGCGCTGACCAAGGGCCGGTTAATGCGCTGTCGCGGGCGTTGCAAAAGGATTTGGGGAAATATCAGCGCTTTATCGACGATTTCGAGCTGGTCGATTTCAAGGTGCGGATCATCGGCAAGGGCACGGAGGCGGTGACGCGGGTGCTGATTATCAGTGCGGACGGGGACGGCACGCAATGGGCGACGGTGGGGGTTTCGGCCAACATCGTCGACGCCTCGTTTCAGGCGCTGGAGGATGCGGTGCTGTATAAGCTGGTGCGCGAAGATGCGCCGGTATCGGCGCTGGCGGCGGCGGAGTGATGGGGGGTCGTGCGGTCTGTTCCATCTCCTTTTTTGCCACCGCTACAATGTCATCATCTGCGAAGGCAGATGATCCAGTCTCGTGTCTTAAAAGACTGTTTCTCAGTCTATCGAGTCTGGATTCCCGGCCTTCGCTGGGAATGACAGCTCCTTATTCATCGAGATTGAGAAATGTATGAATGCGGCTGCCCTTTTGGTGATAATTTTTTGCCAGCCCGACCACCCGCACCCCGGCCCTCTCCCGGAGGGAGAGGGGGAAGAGGGAGCGGTGCATGACTGTTGAACTTTCCCCCTGCGGCGAGATGGTGCGCAAAAGTGATCCTGTGCGGTTTCGCTATGCGCTGTTTGCGGCCCCTGAGGCGCGGGAGGGGTTGTTCGCGCTCTACGCCTTCAATCTCGAACTGGCCAAGATCGCGCCGATGGTGTCCGAGCCGATGATCGGGGAAATCCGGCTGCAATGGTGGCGGGATTCGCTGGATATGATTTTCGGCGGCGGCCCCGTGCGCAAGCATGAGGTGGTCGAGCCGCTGGCGGCGGTGGTGCGGGGGGCTGAGTTACCCCGTGCGCCGTTGGAGGCGATGATTGACGCGCGGGCGTGGGATTTATCGCCGGAGTTCCCCGCCGATGAAAGTGCGCTGGAGGCGTATATCCGCGACACGGCGGGTGCGCTGACCGGGCTGGCCGCGCAGGCGTTGGGCGCGGCGGGGCAAGGTGTCGGGGCGGCGGCGGAGCGGGCGGGCTATGCGATTGGCGTCGCGCGGTATCTGGCGGCGG
This sequence comes from uncultured Neomegalonema sp., assembly GCA_937944035.1. Lineage (GTDB taxonomy): Bacteria > Pseudomonadota > Alphaproteobacteria > Rhodobacterales > Rhodobacteraceae > JAHDDY01. Next base: position 2,906 of record CALDZQ010000185.1, read on the forward strand.
TTCCGGTGTTGGTTGGCGAGGGCCATGCGGCGCTGCCTTCGGACGGGATTGATTGGGCGGGCTTGCGCGATGGCGGGACGGATGCGGTGTTCGCGCAGGATGTGGCGCGGCTGGCGCATGGCGGGCTGACGGCGGTAAAGCGGGCGCGGGCGGCGCGGGGGATGATTCCCCGTGCGGCGGCTCCGGCGTTGTTGGAACTGGCCGAGGCGCGGCGTGTGCTGGATGCGATGGCTAAGGCGGAGGGGCTGGGTGGGCTGGTTGGCGCGGCCCCGTCGCCGTTCCGCAGCAATTTTTCGCGGCTGTGGCGCGGGGTGAGCGGGCGGTGGTAATCTCTACGCAATCCCCCGCCGGTCAAAACTCGCACTCTTAACCAGCGCGAAAACATCCATACCCGCGCGCAGGCCGAGGTGGTCGACGGCTTCGCGGGTGATGCGGGCGCGCAGGCGTTGGGTTCCGATGGCGATGAAGGCTTCGGCGAAGGCGGTGTCGGGTTCGGGGGCGATGCGCTCTATCGTGCCCGCCAGCGCGTTGCGGATGCTGATGCCGTCCGGCCTGGTCAGTGCTATCGAGACATCGCGGGCGCGCACGCGCAAGCGGATGCTGTCACCGGGGCCGAGGCTGCGCAGCATGGGCATGGTCAGGGTTTGGCCCTCCAGATCGAGCCGCGTTAGCTGATACGCCGTGTCCTGCGCGATCACGCGGCTGTCGAGAAGCGAGCCTGCCTCGAAGCGGCCTGTGAAGCGTTGCATATCAAGGCGTTCGAGGATGTCGGTCGTCGGGCCGACGGCTTGGACACGTCCGTCGGCGAGCATGATGACGGTCTCGGCGAGTTGCGCGACCTCCTCAACCGCGTGGCTGACATAGAGCGCGGGGATGCCGAAGGCGGCGGGGGCGTCGCGCAGGTAGGGCAGGACTTCGGATTTGCGGCCTATGTCGAGGGCCGAGAGCGGCTCGTCCAGCAA
>CALDZQ010000186.1 GCA_937944035.1 uncultured Neomegalonema sp.
GCGGCTGTGCAAGCGGATGCTGGCGCTGCAAAATGCGCTGGGTGATCTGCCCAAACAGGCGCGGCGGCTGGCGCGGATGGAGGCGAAGCGGCAAGCGGCGCGCAGCGAATCCGGTAAGTATATCAGGGCGATGCGGCCGGGGAAGCCGCCCGGTCATCGGGACCGCTGGACTCACCCGATTGATGATGTGCTGCGCGAGTGCCATGCGCTGGCGCGTTACGTGTTGCATCCGCCGGATACGTGCTGCGAGTCACTGAGTTATGTGTTTGAGAACTCACCCTGCGCGGCAGGCGGGAGGCGATTCCGCGTTTCAGATTGGAATCAGGTTGTCCATGCAATAGCCGATCAGAGCCTGCTTCACGCGCACACCGCGCGCTTCGGCGTCTTCGGCGACTTTGCGCAGATCGCCGAGATTGGCCGCAAGGATCGCGCGCTTGACCGGGCCGACGGAGGCGGGGCGCATTGACAGGGCGGTGATGCCCATCGACACAAGGGCCAGCGCATCGAGGGGGCGGCCCGCCGCTTCGCCGCAGAAACTCAGCTCGGTTCCGGCCTTTTCGCAGCGCTCAACGATCATGCGAATCAGGGACAGGAAGGCGGGGTGGGTGACTTCGTAGCGTCCGGCGGTTTTCTCGTTCGCGCGGTCGGCGGCGAAGAAAAACTGCATTAAGTCATTGCCACCAATGGAAATAAAATCGGCGGTCTCGAAGAAACGGTCCTGGGCGAAGGCCAGTGACGGCGTTTCCAGCATCGCACCGATTTTCAGCGAGGCGGGTTTCGCGGCGTCTTCGAGGCGTTCGGCCTCCTCAAGCAACATTCCGCGCGCTTTTTCAAACTCCAGCAACGCGGCGACCATCGGGAACATAACCCGCAGATTCCGGCCCTTTGCGGCGCGCAGCAAGGCTTGCAACTGCATCCGCAGGACCACCGGACGGTCGAGACCGATGCGGATCGCGCGCCAGCCAAGCGCGGGATTCTCCTCTCGCGGCTGCTTTAAGTAGGACAAAACCTTGTCCGAGCCGATGTCGAGGGTGCGGAAATTGACGGGCCGGTCGCCCGCTTTTTCGAGGATATGGCTGTAAAACCCGGCCTGTTGCTCGCGCGTGGGCATGGCTTTGTTGAGCATGAAATGGAGTTCGGTGCGCAGAAGGCCGACGCCCTCCGCCCCGCTTTGGTTCAGGCTGGGCAAATCAGCCGCCAAACCGCCGTTCATGTAGAGATTGACGCGCACCCCGTCGAGGGATTTTGCCGGCAGTTCGCGCAAGGCGTTGAAGGATTCTTTCTCCTGCAAGCGCAAACTCAGCTTTTCCTCGTATGCGGTTATGACATCCTCGCGCGGGCGCAGGTGGACGTGGCCCTGATCGCCGTTGACGATGATGGTGTCGCCGGTATCAATGTCGCGTGTGACGCTAACCGCTTGAACCACAAGTGGAATATCCAGTGCGCGGGCGACGATGGCGGCATGGGACGAGATTGATCCCTCCTCCAAAACGATGCCCGCAAGGACGCCGCGCGGGTAGTCCATCAACTCGCCGGGACCAAGCGCGCGGGCGATGAGGATAGCGCCCGGTTCCGGTTGATTTCCGGTCTTGTCAGGGTCGATCAAGCGGCGCAGCAGGCGCTGGGCAATGTCGTCCAAGTCATTGAAACGCTCGCGCAAATAGGGGTCTTGCGAGCGGTTCAGCTTTGCGCGGGCCTCGGTGCGGGCGGCATCGACCGCCGCTTCGGCGGTCAGGCCCGTGGCGATGAATTCTTCGAGCTTGCGCAACCATCCGGGATCATTCGCAAACATGCGATATGTTTCAAGAACATCGCGGTGTTCACCACCTTGTATGATCGACTCTTCATTGAGCATTGCATCGATGTCGGCCCGCAGCTTTTCGAGCGCCTCGCGCAGGCGGACCCGCTCGGCGACCACATCATCGGCAATCGGGTTGGGCAGCAGCAGTTTCGGCTCGTGAAGATGCGCGGGGCCGATGGCGACGCCGTCAGCCGCGCCCTGGCCGATGATGTGGATCGGCTCCCGGCTCTCGGTTTCATCGCCGAACGTGCCGCGCGGAATAAGGGTTCCGGCCTCTGCCATCTCGGCGATAACCATCGCGACGAGCGCCAACGCCTCGGTATCCTCCTCGGAATAGCTGATCGCGCGTTCATTCTGGACGACGAGAACGCCAAGGGTTTTGCCGAGTTTTTGGATGGGAACGCCGAGGAAGGAGCTGTAGATTTCCTCCCCGGTTTCAGGGAGATAGCGGAATTCCGGGTGCTCGCGCGCGTTGGCGGTGACGACCGCCCGGCCCTGCTGCGCGATCAAACCGACAAGCCCTTCACCGACTTTGAGCTGTGCGGTGTGGACGGCCTCTGGTTTGAGACCTTCGGTGGCGCAGAGTTGCAGGATTTCTTGCCCGCGCATCAGGTAGACCGAGCAAACCTCGGCGGCCATGCTGCGCGCGATCAGGGTGACGATCTGGTCGAGACGTTGCTGTCCGTCGCCGGGCGCGGCCAAAGCCTGCCGCAAACGCCGCAGCAGCAGACGCGGAGACGCGGCCCCGCCCGGCCCTGCGGCGGGTGTCTCAGACATGATTTTGAAGGCCGGGACTCACGCCGAGTCCAATTCAAACGCAGAATGCAGCGCGCGTACAGCCAATTCCATATAGCGGCGTTGGACGAGGACGCTGACCTTGATCTCGGAAGTCGTAATCACTTGAATATTAACGCCTTCTTCGGCCAAGGCGGCAAACATCCGCTGGGCCACGCCGGTATGGCTGCGCATTCCGATACCGACGACGGAGACCTTGGCAACATCGCGATCGGCGACCAGACCCTCGAAGCCGATGTCCGCTTTGGCGGTTTCAATCGTCGCCACGGCGCGGTCGAAATCATCCAAAGTGACCGTGAAGGTCATGTCGGTGCGGCCATGATCGGAGATATTCTGAACGATCATATCGACATTAACCCCCGCCTTGGCCAGCGGACCGAAGATGGCGGCGGCAACGCCGGGGCGGTCGCTGACATCTTGCAGGGTTATCTTTGCCTCTTCGCGCGAGGAGGCGACCCCGGTGACGACTTTACTCTCCACGATTTCCTCCTCATCGCAAACGATGGTTCCCGGCGCATCCGAAAAGCTGGAGCGCACCTGTAGGGGAACCTTATACCGCATTGCCAATTCAACAGAACGGGTTTGCAGAACTTTCGCCCCTTGCGAGGCCAGTTCGAGCATTTCCTCGAAAGCGATCCGCTCGATTTTGCGGGCGTCCGGCTCGACGCGGGGGTCGGTGGTGTAGACCCCGTCAACGTCGGTGTAGATGTCGCAACGCTCGGCTTTCAGGGCCGCAGCCAGCGCAACGGCGCTGGTATCCGAGCCGCCCCGGCCCAGTGTGGCGATCCGGTTGTCGGCGCTAACCCCTTGAAAACCAGCGCAAACAGCGTGCAGACCTTCATCGAATTTTGCGAGCATGGCGGTGGTGTCGATGTCTTCGATCCGGGCTGCGCCGTGGGAGGAATCGGTTTTGAGCGGGATTTGCCAGCCCTGCCATGATCGCGCCGGAACGCCCATTTCTTGCAGTGTCAGGGCCATCAGGCCGGAGGTGACTTGCTCGCCCGATGCCACGACCGCATCGTATTCGCGGGCGTCGTAGAGCTTGGAAACATCGCGGACCAGCCCGACGAGGCGGTTGGTCTCGCCCGACATGGCCGAGACGACGACGGCGACTTGCCAGCCGGCGTCAACCTCGCGTTTGACCTTCTCGGCGGCATTGCGAATGCACGCGAGATCAGCGACGGACGTGCCGCCGAATTTCATCACCAGAATGGCCATGAACCCGTTTCGGGCCTGACAAAATCGAGGCCCGCCCCCTTACCCTTGGAATTTCGCGTTCCTCCTATCGGTAAGCGTCTGATTCCGCAAGCCGCGCGATGTTGACGGGCTAAAAAATGTTCTTTAAAGGTTCGCGTTGATGGAGCGGCAAATCATGCGAGCGTATCGACAATGCGCCCCACGCCCGTGCGGACGGGGTCAACCGTTGGCAGGCCGAAGCGGTGTTCGGTGTCTTTGAGGAAAGTTTCCGCCGCCGATTGGTCGAGGTTGTGGGTGTTGACGGCGACGCCGACGAACTTTGCATCGGGATTGGTCAGGCGGGCATGGGGCAGGACCATGTCCATCACGTCTTGCATATCCGGAACCGGATAATCGGGCAGGGCGCGGACATGGGTGCGGGTCGGCTCGTGGCAGAGAACCAGCGCATCGGCCTGCGCGCCGTGGATCAGGCCCAGCGTCACGCCCGCATAGGCGGGGTGATAGAGGGAGCCTTGACCCTCGACCAGATCCCAGTGATCGGGGTCATTGGCCGGGGCCAGCGTCTCGACCGCGCCGGAGATAAAGTCGGAAATCACCGCGTCTATCGAGACGCCCGCCCCGGTGATGAGGATGCCGGTCTGGCCCGTGGCGCGGAAGGTGGCCTTCATGCCCCGGCCACGCATTTCCTTTTCCAGCGCCAGCGCGGTGTACATCTTGCCGCAGGAGCAGTCGGTGCCCACGGGCAGGAGGCGCTTGCCCGCCCGTTTTGCGCCGCTGCCCACGGGATAGCTCTGCGTGGGGTGTCGCACGTCATGCAGCTCACGCCCCAGCCGTTTCGCGGCCTCGGCCAGCCGGGGGACATCGGCCAGCCTGTTATGCAGTCCGGCGGCCAGATCCATGCCCGCCTCCAATGCCTCGACCAGCACATCGACCCATTCCCCGGCGATAAAGCCGCCCCGGTTCGCCACGCCCACGACCAGCGTTCGTGCGCCTTTGTCCATCGATTCCGCGATCGT
>CALDZQ010000187.1 GCA_937944035.1 uncultured Neomegalonema sp.
GGCGCATCGGCGATGGTCCCGTCTTCCTCAAAATAGAAATGCGGGTGGTCGTCGATACGGGTGTCATAGTAAACACGCCCCGGCTCGATATTAATCTCGCGCAGCAAGCCCGCGGTGGTGAAGGCTTTCAGCGTGTTGTACACTGTCGCCAGTGACACGCCCAACGCGGCCCGCGTCGCCTCGCCATACAGTTGTTCGGCGGTCAGGTGACGGTTTCCCCCTTCGACAAGCAACGCCGCAAGCGCGCACCGCTGCCGCGTGGGCCGCAACCCCGCTTTAGCCAGCCACTCCGCACTCAGCGGAGATTTTTTATGAGAGACCGCGTCCATGCCCTTTTGCTAGCGCGATTTAAGAAGGGGCGCAAGATTGGAGGTATATGACAGTATCATGCGCTCAACACGCTCAAAGGTTCCTTGCCTTCATGGCGCTTTACATACGATGCGCATTTTCTACACTCGACTGACACATTATCGGGGCGTTTAAACTCGTGAATTCAAACCACAGCGGCGATGAAATACAGCGCCTGATCGACTTGCTCGCCAAGCTGCCCGGCTTCGGCCCGCGTTCAGGGCGGCGGGCGGCGCTGCACCTGATCCGCAAGCGCGAGGCATTGCTGGGTCCGCTGGCGCAGGCGCTGGCCGATGTGGCGGAGCGTGTGACCGAATGCGCGGTTTGCGGCGCGGTCGATACCCGCGACCCCTGCTCGATCTGCTGCGACCCGGAGCGCAACCCCAAAACCCTGTGCGTGGTTGAACAGCCCGGCGATCTGTGGGCGATGGAGCGGACGGGCGCGTTCAAAGGCCGCTATCATGTGCTGGGCGGGGTGCTCTCCGCGCTTGACGGGATTACCCCCGAAGACCTGCGCATCCCCGATCTGGCTGTCAGAGTGCGCGATGACGGGATCGAGGAGGTGATCCTCGCCCTGAACGCCACCATCGACGGCACAACCACCGCGCATTACATCGCGGATGCGCTGGAAGGACAAACCGTCGCGCTCTCAACACTGGCCCAGGGCGTTCCGATTGGCGGGGAACTGGACTATCTCGACGACGGCACAATCATGGCCGCCTTCAAAGCGCGCAGGGTTTTCTGAGCGGTCCGAGGTTCAACACCTGTAAAACTTCCGCATCGCTACGGAACTTTCCTGAATCCGCGCCGTTATCAATTCGTAACATAGAAGGATTTCGGTGATGAAGAATGCGGCAATTTTAACACTCGCTTTGATGACACTTGGCGCTTGCAACACGATTGAGGGCGCGGGTCGGGACATCGCAGTGGGCGGTGCGGCTGTTTCTAACACCGCCGTCGAAACCGAGAAAGCGATCAAGAAGTCCACCTACTGATTTTAAGTCATTTTCATCCCGTTTCACCTGCGGGATGAAAACTCTCTTCCCCAAAACTCCTCCCCGACTCCTCTCTGCCCCGTGCAGAGAGGATTTTTTTTGACTTATCGCCCTCCTTCTGTCCCGATAGACTTTTCAGGGTGACAGGGGAACGCAATGCGGCTGACAAATTTTAAAGCGCTGACATTTGATGTATACGGCACATTGATCGACTGGGAGACGGGGATGGTGAACGGCTTGAAACCGCTCACAGATCGTCTCAGCCCGACCCCCACGCGTGACACGATTCTAGAGGCTCATGCCTTTCACGAGTCGACCACACAGCGCTACACACCGGCGATGCGCTACAGCGACATCCTCGCCGTGGTGTATAAACGCCTTGCGGAGGAATGGGGCATCGCGGTGCCTTGGGATGAATGCCTGACCTATGGCGCATCGGTCGCGGATTGGCCGGCCTTTCCCGACAGCGCGCAGGCTTTGCGCTATCTCAAACAGCATTACAAACTGGTCGTGCTATCGAATGTGGACAATGCCAGCTTTGCGCACAGCCAAAAGAAGCTGGGCGTTGCATTCGATGCGAGCTTTGTCGCGGGCGATATTGGCTCGTACAAACCCGATCCGCGTAATTTCGAGTACATGCTGGAAAATCTGGCGCGAATGGGCATCGAAAAGCGTGACATTCTGCACACGGCGGAGAGCATGTTCCACGATCACGGCCCCGCCAACACCCACGGGCTAAGCAACTGCTGGATATACCGCCGTCACGACAAACAAGGTTTCGGGGCCACCATGAACCCCGGTGCGATGCCAAGTTATGACATGGTTTTTAACTCAATGGCCGATTTGGTTGCTTCACATAAAAGTGAAGTCAAACAACCGAAATAAGAAATTCCTGCTACCACATTAACTATATGAATATTTTTTACAATAAAAACAAATAGATGTACTGTATTTTAAGTTGCACCTTTTAATAAAATAAGCATCATAATCCAAGTCAAATCATACAGAAAATATCGCGTACGCGGCAATATACTTACCATGTACGCGATATTTATTCTTGTCGTCTTGGAGTTTTGAATGCCTTCACTCACACAGTTGTCACTTCAGGCGAATTCCTTCGAAACAGAGGGCAGAATTACAACGCTCGGACATGTATTCAAGCAAGGCGATATAGCGTCGGGAGCCGTATTGCAGGCTCGGATCGATGAAGCCGTTCTGCCGTTGCAAGTTGACATCAAATCGACGTGGCCGGACGGATCGCTGAAACACGCGGTGCTGTCATTTTCAAATCCGGCGGGTCTGGCGACAGCGACCATTGATCTGCTTATCAGCGAAACGCAAACCCCCGGCGATCCGGCAGTTGATCCGATTGATGATCCCGTAACAGACCCAATAGATACGGCAGCCGACCCCGCTACGGATAATGGCACACCAGCACAGGACGCGACCACCCATCCGGCTACCGATAGCAGTGCTCCCTCGACCGACGCGCCAACCGATACCGATACCGAAGCAACTCCGCCGGACACGCCAACCGACCCCGCAATCGATACCGACACGCCCGGTGAGCCGGCTGTGATCGACGTGGCCGCCGCCGCGCTGGCGCAGGGGTATGCGTTTGAAGTCGAGATCGATGGTGAGATCGTCGATGTCGCGGCGCTGCTGGCGGGCGCGGGCGGCTCGGATTGGCTGTCGGGTGCGCTGGTATCCGAAACACGGGTCGCGGCGACGCTCGCAAACGGGCTGGAGGTGCGGGTCGATGTGCGCGCCGGAGCTGACGGGGTAATCGATACCTCCGTCGTGGTGGGCAATGATAACATTCTCACAACCGGGTTGGAAGCCAAGACCTACGCGGTAGCCGTGCGCCAGAACGGGGAAACGCTTTATGAGAATGCCGCGCTGACACAGCCGCACTTCACCGTGTGGCGGGAGCAATTCTCGACCGAAACGGCGGCAAATACCGCGCATGTTGTCTATGATCTCGACTACCTGCGCGGGACCGGCCTGCTGCCCTCCGTGGACGACACGCTACCGCTGACCGACAGCCTTGAATATTACGACCGCCTCACCGATCCGGGCGCCACGTTTGATCCGTTGGAACTGGGTGGGATCGACAATCGCGGCGGCATTGATGGTGATCGCGGACGCACGGGCGATACGCCCAGCTATGGTTTGCTGACCGACGATCAACACTCCTACCTCGTCACCCAAAGCGCCGAGGCGCGCGAGGCGATGCTGGCACTCACAGACCAATACGGCGCGTTCTCAAACTATTATCAAAACCCCGAAACGGGTGAGGCGTATTTCCTTGAGGATACCGCCTTCAACTCCTTCCGCACAGGCACGGGCAAGGATTTGCCCGGCACGGACGGGATCATCGATCTGACCAATGACGGCGAGGCGAACCGCAACAAAACCTCGCACAAACCCAGCGAATATTACCTGTCCTATCTGGTATCCGGCGACCGCTATTATGCCGACGGCTTGGCGCACGAGGCGGGTTCGGCTCATCTGCTTTGGGAGAACGCCACGTATCTGACAGAACGCGGGGCGGTGAATTTCGGGGCGCAACTGCGCGAGCAGACATGGATGCTGCGCGACCTGTTTTACGGCGCGTCGCTGGCGCCGGACGGCACACACGCGGCGGAAGTGCTGAACGCACGGCTGGACGGGGCATTGCAGGATTATGTCGATTACTACGTCAACGATCTGGCGTTGGAGAACCAGCTTGGCCGCACCCTGTCAGGCGCACGCGTCGCCCCGCGCTTCACGGATGGCGAGCTTGAGGGCGTGCTGCAAAGTTATAACGGATCGGCGCTCGACCGCCCCTACTGGCAGGACTGGTTCGCGACGGTCATCGGCCAGATTGCGGCGACGGGCAATGAAAACGCGCTGACGCTGGGCCGCTGGATGGCGGGCTTTTCGGCGGAGCGGTTTTTGCAGGATGATTTCGATCCGCTGCATAATTTCTACTCGCTGACCAACTATCCCGGCGACCGGGGCAGCCGCGATTTGGACAGCGACATCACATGGGCGGAGCTGAACACCGCCGCGCAAGGGCTGGACGGCATCGGCCCCGATGTGAATCCGTGGGCGGATGAGACATTCTACGCGGCCGCCGCTTGGGGCGGGGCGGCGGCGGCGTTCTCCGGCGTGCGCGATGCCCGCTATGCCGAGGCGCTGCTGTGGATGTCATCGCAACTGACCGACGAATATATCGCCCTGCAACTGCTGCAAGGGTCCGCACCGCAAATGGCGGTTCCTGTGACCTTTGCCGACAAGACAATCGCGGGCGTTCTCGACCGGACCATAGGAACGGCGGAAGGCGAGGCGATCACAGATGAGCACGGCAACCGGATCATCCATGCGGGGGATGGCGATGACACCGTGGTCACGGGCGGCGGCAGTCATCTGGTCGAGGGCGGCGAAGGAAATGACAGGTTGCGCGGCGGCGCGGGAGAGGATTGGCTGTTCGGCGGTTCCGGCGCGGATACCCTGTCGGGGGGCGCTGGCATCAACTATCTGCAAGGGGATCGCTTCGACCGCGATTTCGTCCGCTCTGCGGACAGGTTCTTGTTCACGGATACACCGGGCGAGACGACCATCGGTGACTTCGATGTGGCGCAGGACAGCCTCGTCTTTGAATCCTTCGAAGACATCACCACGGCCGCGCAGGCGCTGAATGGGTTTCTGGACAGCGACGGGGGGGCCACGCTGGTTTCCGGCGCGCACAAACTGGTGCTGAGCGGCCTGACGGTCGCGGACCTGACGCTGGAAGGCAGCGCGCCCAGCATCATAATCTCGCAGAACAAAACCCTGAGCGGGGGCAACGGCAACGACACCATCAGTGCAGATATTGCAGACGAAAACCCTTTGCTGTTGCGCGGCTTCGGCGGCGACGACACGCTCAACGGCAGCGATGGCGGCGAGCGCCTTTCCGGCGGCTCCGGCAATGATACGCTGAACGGGGACGGCGGGAATGACATGCTGTTCGGCGGTTCGGGCGACGATATGCTCCACGCGGGCGACGGCGATGACCGTGTCTTTGGCGGCGGCGGCGCGGATCAGATCGAGGGCGGTTCGGGGCAGGACACGATCAATGCGAACAGCGGGAACGACACTGTCTACGGCGGCGCGGACGCGGATCTGATCCGGGGCGGTTACAATGATGACATCTTGTATGGCGAGGCGGGAAGCGATGGTATCTTCGGCCAAAGCGGGAATGACACGCTCTACGGCGGCAGCGAAGACGACACGCTCAACGGCGGCAGCGAAGATGACATGCTGTTTGGTGAAGCGGGCGCGGACCATCTCGCAGGGGCTTCGGGCAATGACATGCTCACCGGCGGCGAGGGCGACGATACGCTGCGCGGCGGCGCGGGCGACGATACTCTGCTCGGCGGCGACGGAGACGACTCCCTGCAAGGCAGTCGCGGCGCAGACCTGCTCGAAGGGGGCGAGGGGAACGACAGGCTGCGCGGGTCGTTGGATGGCGATATTTTGCGCGGCGGCGCGGGCGATGACAGATTGTCCGGCGATGCGGACGCGGATACGCTGGACGGCGGAGACGGCAATGATATGCTGCTCGGCGGCGACGGAGACGATCACCTCAGCGGCGGCGAGGGGATTGATCTGTTCGTTTTCCGCAACGGCTGGGGCGCGGATACCGTGAGCGATTTTGCCAATGACGGCTCTGAAAAGCTGAACCTGCGCGCGATCAGCGATTTGTCAGAGTTTACGCAACTGACCATTACCGACGGGGCGGAGGGCGCGCTGGTCAGTTTCGCGGGCAACAGCATCTTGCTCGAAGGTCTGAGTGCCGCCGATCTGGACACGTCGGATTTCATCCTCTGATCGCTATCGCTTTTTAGGTTTTCCGGCCTGCTTGGCGCGACGGTCGGCGAGGGTTTCGGTGTTTTCGCGATCCTCAATGACCAATTTTTGCCATCGGGCGAGGCGCGCGGCGTCGACCTCACCCCGCTCCACGGCGGCGAGGACGGCGCAGGCCGGTTCAACCGTGTGCGTGCAATCGTTAAAGCGGCACTGGCTGGTCAGGGCGTGGATGTCAGCAAAGACGCTGGCGACGCCGAACTCCGCATCGGTCAGCTGAAGCTCGCGCATTCCCGGCGTGTCGAGAACCGCGCAGCCGCCCGGCAGGATGTGCAGGTGACGGTGGGTGGTTGTGTGGCGGCCTTTGGCGTCATCTTCACGGATGGCGCGCGTCTCAATGGAGTCCGTGCCTGACAGCGCATTCGCGAGGGTGGATTTACCAACGCCGGAGGAGCCTAAGAACGCCACCGTCCGGCCCGGCTGACACCACTCGGCCAGCTTAGCGCCGGGTTCGTCGCCGCGCGCATCCAACGTCACCACCACCAAGTCCCGCGTAATCGCGGCAGCCTCGCGGACATAAGCGGTTGGGTCATCACACAGATCGGTTTTGGTGAGCAGGATCACCGGAACGATCCCGGCCTCGAACGCGAGGGCGACATAGCGCTCAAGACGGGCAACGTTAAAATCGGCGTTGCAGGACGTGACGATGAACGCGGTGTCGAGATTGGCGGCGATCAACTGTTCCGAACGGTCATGCCCTGCGGCGCGGCGCTTGATGAGGCTTTTGCGCTCCAACACACGGCTGGCGCGCGGATTCTCACGGTCGAGAAGCAGCCAGTCCCCGACAGTGGCGGCGGGACCGGGCGGAATGGTTGTGTCAACCCCATCCCCCAACACATGCAGTTTACGCCGGTGAACTTGCGTGATGCGGACGGGGGGCGTCGCGGCAAGGGTCTCCGCGTCAATCTGGTCAGCAAAAAACGGCTGCCAGCCGAGTGTTTGGAGGGCGGAGAGGGTTTGCCCACCCGCACCTGACACGGGCAACGCCTCGTCTTGTATCATAAGTATACGCGTTTCGGCATCGGCTCTCCGTGGGTTGTGCCGAGTGTATGATGGCTTGAGGTGCGAGGCAAGGATAGCGCACATCGCCGCGCAGGCTGTGGCGGCCTACGGGATCAAGGCAAGCGTTTTCAAGGGCATTGGGTTCACTGCCCGACTCGGACAACACGCCAAAACAATGAGACAAAAAAGCCCGGCGGATCACGCCGGGCTTTCGTTATTTCAGGTTTCAAACCCGCTTATTCCATCACGAGATCGCCCAGATAAGGGAAGTTCATCGCGTTGACGACTGCGCCGATATTGACGCCCTTACGCGCACCCCATGCGAGGTTCTGCCAGTGGAACGGCACGAACGCGGCATCGTCATAGAGAGTCTTCTCTACGAGTTGCAGCATTTCCGCGCGACGCGCATCATCCGTTTCTTTCAGGCTCAATTCAGTCAGCGCATCAACCACGACGTTCGAGTAAGCACCGGAGTTATACTGGCCACGACCCGTTTCGGTGTTCGGGGTCATTGCGAGGAATTCGTAGAAGTTCGCGGAATCCTCTGTATCCGAGTGCCAGCCGATCATCATAATGTCCGCAGCGCGCTCATCAAATTTAGGCCAGTATTGCGCCTTTGGCATCGTGGTCAGCTCAACCTTGATGCCGATTTTTGCCAGCATAGCCGCCGATGCTTCACAGATTTTGAAATCGTTCACATAACGGTTGTTCGGGCACATCATCGACACTTCAAGACCATCGCCATAGCCGGCCTCATCCATCAGCTTCTGCGCCGCCGCCACGTCGAAACGCGGTTTCAGGTCAGGGTGATAGCCGAGATACCCGTCAGGACTCATCTGCGCAGCCGTGGTTGCAAATCCGCGCATAATCTTCTTGACGATGCCGTCATTGTTGATCGCGTGAACGATCGCCTGACGAACGCGCACATCCTTGAATGCCTCAACGCGGTCCTGGTTCAGTTGCAGCGTGATAATGCGCGTGCCCGGCATCGTCACCAGCGTTGTGCCGGAGTCTTTCTCGACACGGTCAAGATCGTTCGGCGGCACAGGCGCGATGAAATCGACATCCCCGGCCAGCAGAGCGGCCACGCGGGTCGGCGCTTCTTTAATCGGTGTGAAGACGATTTCCTCAACGTTACCGGGAGAATCCGTATCCCAATAGTCTTTGTTGCGCTCGAACACGACCTTGATGCCCTGCTCGCGCTCGGTAATCATGAACGGGCCTGTGCCGGACATATTCTGCGAGGCAAAGCTGTTGCCGTGCTTGGCGATTTCCGCTTTGTCAGCGCCATCGTCGGTTTTGCCCGAATAAAACTTGCTGTCCATCGGGAAAATATAGGTCGAGTTGTGCAGGACGAGCGGGAACGGCCCGTCGGTTTTGATTTCAATCGTGTAGTCATCCACAGCCGTCAGGCTCTTGAACGGCACGAAAACACCCTTGAAATCAGGGCTTTCTTTGATGCGATCAAAGGTCCAGACCACATCGGCAGCGGTCATTTCGTTGCCGGAATGGAATTTCACCCCCTCGCGCAGGGTAAAGCGCATCGTGGTCGCATCCACACGCTCCCAAGACGTTGCAAGGCGCGGCTCAAATCCGAGTTCCTGCGTCCAGCGGATGAGCGGATCAAACACCATATGCGACAACTGCAATGTGCCGCCAGACAGCTGCTCATGCGGGTCAAGGGATACGGGGTCCGCATCATACGCCATTCTCAACGTGTTAGCCTGCACGCCGCTTGCCAGTCCACCGGCCAACGCCAGCGCCGCAACGGCCATCATAAGCGATTTTCTCATCGACTTTATTCTCCCGAAGAATGAGATCATGCCGCGCTGTTGCACGGTCATTAACGCTAAACTTTCACCATTCGCTCCGGTTGTCACGGGGTACAGCGAAAAA
>CALDZQ010000188.1 GCA_937944035.1 uncultured Neomegalonema sp.
GCGCACCACATTCGGCAAATGCGCGAGGATTGGTCCCTCGAACGGGGCGGGTACAAAGCATTGCCGCGCCGTCACGGCAACCGTTCCGAAGCTCAGCATATCACCGCTCTGCGTGTATGAGCCGCTGGCCGTGTTGCAGCCCAGATTGCCCGTGAACCGGCCATTGCCCATGAACTCGATCGCTGGAGCGCCAAAGCCCGAATCCGTGCTGAATGCACCATCCACAAGCACACCCGCAACGGTCCAGGAGCCGACAATCGAGCGACCCTGCTGGCCCGGAATTGCGCCCTGACGCTGAAAGGTCGCGCGGACGGCTCCGGTTGAATCGAGAAGCGCGAGCGTGTCGCCTTCACGGCCCGGACGGAAATCGGTCGCGTCTTGCAGGATCGAGAAGTAGCGTTGCTCTTCGCTCAGTTCGGGACAGGCCCGACGGGTTGAGAACGGTGCGGCGAAGTTGATGGCGAAATTCGTGAAGGTCGTCACATCGCCTCCATACGTGTTACACGCCGCGCGCCCGCCGTAACGCCCGCCCGCCTCGAAATTCAGCGTCGCATTCGCGGTTACAGGCTGTCCGTCCAACTGCGACAGCACCCAAGACGTGCCGTCGAGAAAGGTCGACGGTGTCGCCGCAGGATTTGGTGCGGGGTATGTCGGCTCTGGCACGGGGACTGGCTCATAGGTCGTTGCGGTGGCCGGAATCGGCGAATAACCTCCGCCCGTTACCACACCGCCGCCGCCGAGGTCAAAACCGTAGCTTTGGTAGACCTGTGTGCGTTGCAGATAAGGCTCCGGCACGATCTGCACCGTCTCGCCCGTGGCCACATCGCGCACGGTGGTATTGTCGCCATAGATGATGTTGGCCTGACACGCCGTTCCATCGGCAAGGGCCGGGCTTGCGGCAAGCACTCCGAGGACGAGCGCCATACATGAAAGTCTCATCTTCACTACTCCGTTAATACATTGACAGCTTTTCATTGTACCACAATGAAGCGAAATAGGACTCACACGGACTCGAATTAGTTAACGTGTGTTGCGTTTCCAACAACCGGCGGGCGATTGGTGCAAGCTGACAGGGATGATTAAGAGCAACTTTTAGAATATTTTAAATGCAACCGTGCGATGTATTTGGACGATTGAAGATAATCCGAATTTTTCGGACAGGGTTATCTTTCCATAGCCATTTGAAAGGAAAAGAGATGGAGCGGGTTCTATCGCTGGCAGTTATCGGGATCGCACTGATTGGCGGATATGTCATCACATCAGGCACGAATGCGACCCAAGCGGTTGCTCAAAGCAGCGAAAGCGGCGGCGTTACATTGGCAAAGGTCACACCACTACAGCAGGCTACCCCAACGCCTAGCCGCCCTGTCGCCCATGCCAGCTATGTCGAGAATTGCACCAAGGATGGCAAGGCCGCACGGGCCGCGAATCCAAAATTCAAATTCAAGCCAGACGACACGGTTGAGGCTCTGTGTGCCTGCCTTCTCGATACGATGGTAAGTGAGGGTGTAACCGAACGCGAAGTGGGGATCATTGGCGAGGAAAACCTTGTTTTCGCGCAAGCCTACTCGATGAGCGACCCGCAGAAAGCCATGAATAAGATTATGGCCTCGGAAAAGCGGATGAATGAAAAACTCGGCAAGGATCGCTACAAGGCGATCCAGCGCAAAAGCATGAAAGCGATGCGCTGTCCCGGCCTGATGCCTGTGAACCTGAAGGAAGTTATGGGCCGCTGAACCCAACTGCCCAACACGAAAACATCATAACCCTGCGCGTATTTCTTACGAGCGCGCAGGGTTAGGTCATCAGGTCTCCAACAACCGCCGTGCGATTACGCCTGCCTGAATTTCCGCTGCGCCCTCGAAGATGTTGAGGATGCGGCTGTCACAAAGGACGCGGCTGATCGGGTATTCGAGAGCGAAGCCGTTGCCGCCGTGGATTTGCAAGGAATTGTCCGCAGCGGACCACGCGGCGCGCGCGCCGAGCAGCTTGGCCATGCCCGCCTCAAGATCACAGCGGCGGTCGGCGTCTTTCTCGCGGGCGGAGAAATAGGTGAGCTGGCGGGCGACCATGATCTCTACCGCCATTGCGCCCAGCTTGCCGCTGACGCGCGGGAAGTTGAGCAGGGATTTGCCGAACTGATTGCGGTCTTGCGCGTATTTCAGGCCGATCTCCAGCGCGTTCTGAGCCACGCCGATGGCCCGCGCAGCGGTTTGGATGCGGGCGGACTCAAACGTCTTCATCAGCTGTTTGAAGCCCTGCCCCTCCACGCCGCCAAGCAGCGCGTCGGACGGGATTTTGTAATCGTCGAACGCAACCGTGTATTCCTTCATGCCGCGATAGCCGAGGACTTCGATCTCGCCGCCTGAAATCTCGGGGTTGGGGAACGGGTTCGCGCAATCACCGCGTGTTTTGGGGGCGATGAACATCGACAGACCCTTGTGATCGGTCGTGCCGGGGATCGTGCGGGCGAGGACGGTCATGATGTCGGCGCGGGCGGCGTGGGTGATCCAGGTCTTATTGCCGTTCAGCACCCAACCATCGTCTTCTTGCTTGGCGCGGGTTTTCAGTGCGCCCAGATCAGAGCCTGTGTTCGGCTCGGTGAAGACGGCCGTGGGCAGGATTTCGCCGCTGGCGAGTTTGGGCAGCCAGTACTCGCGCTGCTCATCCGTACCGCCGCCGAGGATCAACTCAGCCGCGATTTCGGAGCGTGTGCCGAGCGAGCCGACGCCGATATACCCGCGTGACAACTCCTCGGAGACAACGCACATCGCCATCTTGCCCATGCCAAACCCACCGTATTCCTCAGGGATGGTCAGGCCAAAGACGCCAAGCTCGGCCATCTCGTTGATGATCTCGATCGGGATCAGTTCATCATTCAGGTGCCAATCATGGGCAAAAGGTTCTACTTTTTCGACGGCATAGCGGCGGAATTGCTCGCGAATCATTTCCAGCTCTTCGTCCAAG
>CALDZQ010000189.1 GCA_937944035.1 uncultured Neomegalonema sp.
ACCTGATAGGGAACGGTCTTGTTTGTGTATTCAGGGAACGCGGCCTTGAATTCCTGCTCGTAATTCGCGGCGCTGCCGAAGATCGGATCTTCATAAGTCAGTGTCTCGGCCCATTGGGTCGAGCAGAGAATGTCATTTGCAAAATCGCCGAAGTTGCCGACAACATCCGCCGCTTCACAATGGGTGACGGCGATCATTGGAACTTTAACTTTTTGCTCGCCAATCTGACGAACCGCAGTCGCAGCCCCTTTCGAGTGACCGGAAACCACAAGTACATCAGGTTTGATCAGCTTAACCTTTGTCAGGATCGCATTCATATCCGACAGGTCACGCGGCAGTTTCTCGTCGAGGACGATCTTCATGCCGTATTTCTCGGCATCTTCTTTCACACCGGCGCGAATATCGAGCGAGAACGGATCGTTCTCAACGGCGATAGCAACCTTGACGCTGCTTGCCTCTTTGCCGGATTCTTGTGCTTTTTCAGCAGCCAGAGTGATTGCGGAAGCCAGATATTGCTCGGAAGTCGACAGAACCGCGAACAGGTATTTATACCCTTTGTTGAACAGCGAGCGCGATGCGCCCTCGGCTTCAACCATCGGGATTCCGTATTGCTCGGTCACGGGTGCAATCGCTTTAGTCAGGCCCGAAGAGTATGGCCCCAGCATGTATTGAACGCCGTCCTGATTGATTAGACGCTCTGCCAGCGTCGCACCACGGTCCCCTTTGGATTCATCATCGTAGTAGATGACAGAGAAGTTATAGCATTTGTCATCCATCTTGATGCCGCCGTTTTCGGCGATCTTCTGGATTGCGAATTCATAACCGTTTTTCGCGTGAACACCGTTCGTTGCGTACTTACCGGTCAGCGAGATCGCGGATCCAAGCGTAATGGTCTCGCATTCCATCGCCAGCGCTTGAGTCGAACCAATGGCTATGGTGGCGAGCAGTGCCGCACCGAGTGTCTTGACTGTTCTCATTAGAATGTTTCCTCCCGAAACTTTATTATTAGCGGTGTCAAATTTGCCTGTCATTGAACGCAGGCAATATTCGCTTGCCCGATCCTAAACAGAGGATCGCATAGAATCCAAGAGCTTAGATTCTGATCTTACCCCCTATTTCACGCTAATCCCAGTTTCAGCGCTTTTTTCATAACCGTGGGTAATGCCTGACTTGCGGCATCCTTGTGCGCCACCCATCGTCCGGCAGGGGCGGTGGCGTTTATGTCCACGTCAGCCCGCATCACCATCATTTGCAGGTGGAAATGTGTGAAAGTGTGCCGCACTTCTCCCCGTTCGGACCAATCTGCCACCAGTGGCGGACACTCTTCTGCGGGTTGTGCTTGTGTCCACGCGCCTCCCGGCAACCCCGTCATACCGCCCAGCAGCCCCGCATCAGGCCGCTCTTCCAGCAAAACCGCGCCGTCCGCCCGCACCGCCAGATAACAAACACCAAAGCGTGTCGGTTTGGTCTTCTTGGGTGCTTTGCGCGGCAGTTCCGCCGCAATCCCGGCTTTACGCCCCTCGCAAACCGTCATAACCGGACATATCCCGCACGCCGGATTGCGCGGTGTGCAGATCGTCGCCCCCAGATCCATGACCGCCTGAGCATAATCACCGGGGCGCAGTTCAGGGGTTTGCGAGGCCGCCAACGCGTAAAGCTGCGGCTTTATCCCTGGCAGAGTCTCGCCTACAGCAAACACCCGCGCCATGACCCGCTCTACATTGCCATCCATCACCGGGGCAGGGCGGTCAAACGCGATCGAGGCCACCGCCGCCGCCGTATAGCGCCCGATTCCGGGCAGAGTCAGCAGCGCCTCCTCGGTATCGGGAAACCGCCCGCCATGTCCGGCCACCACTGCCTGCGCGCAGGCATGTAGGTTTCGCGCCCGCGCGTAGTAGCCCAGCCCCGCCCATTCCTTCAAAACCTCCTCACGCGGAGATTCGGCCAGCGCCACTACATCGGGCCAGCGCGCTGTAAACCGCTCAAAATAAGCCTTCACGGTCGCCACGGTTGTCTGTTGCAGCATGATCTCGGACAGCCAGACACGGTACGGATCAGGCATCACCCCCCGCGCGCGTTCCGCCGGCGGCACGCGCCAAGGCAGGCTGCGCGCGTGTTTATCGTACCAATTCAGCAGATCGTCCCTTAACGCGATGGTCACAGTCGTGTTAGCCTCGGTTATATGTTTAGATTCTGGCAAGGGTTCGCGTCATACTGCTCACCGTGTCAACTGAAGAGATGATCGCACCCGCATATGGCTGTTAACCCTTACAAACCGCGTAAACCGCTAACCCGTTATGGTAAAAAGGGTTTTTCGCGCATGAGCGATGCGGCGAAAGGTCTGATCCGCCCTGCGCTGTCCAAGCGCGGCTTTGCGGAGACGCGGCTGATCGTTGAGTGGGATGCTGTTGTCGGGGCTGCGAATGCCGCGCTTTGCCGTCCGATCCGGCTCAGCTATGCCGCCAAGGAGGGGATGGGCGGCACGCTCACCCTCGGCGTCTTGGGCGTAAATGCCCTGCAAATTCAACATCTTGAGCCGCAGCTGATCGAGCGGGTGAACGCCCATTACGGCTACCGCGCCATCTCGCGCATCCGCATCGCCCAGCTTGGCCCTGAGGCGTTCGAGCGCGCTCGACAAACCGCTGAAACGCCACAACTTCGCCCGGAAGAGGTGCGAGAAGTTCGACAAACCGTCGAGCCTGTGCAAGACGAAAACCTGCGCATGGCGCTCGAACGGCTGGGCCAGAACATCGCCACGAAACGTGCAAAAAACGCACAAAACAATGACGTTAAAGTGCCATAGAAACGCACGACACCGCCATAG
>CALDZQ010000190.1 GCA_937944035.1 uncultured Neomegalonema sp.
GCGGCCTGCAAAGCCTGTAACCGCCGCATCAACTGGGCCGGACTGACCTCATCATCGGGCGAGACAACGACGACAGGCTCAAAAACCTCCACATCGTCGAAAAACCGGATATTCGGCTGCGGCCTCCGCCCCCGCCAAGCCGAGCGCGGCTTGAACGATTTCCGCGCATCGAACAGCGCAAACGCCGGAACCCTCGCAACGCCTTGCGAGACGCCCGCGATCACAGGCACAGGCGCGCCACGGCTCCCCGCTCCCCGCGCCTCAATCTTCAAAACCATCTTCACCACCACGACCAGCCGCCGGAACGCCGACTCAGCGGGTCTTAAAACCCGCCAAATCCCCGTCCGCACATGCCTCGGCATAACGCCTCCGCCACCCGCCATAAGCAGCAGTGCGGCAACCATCCGAACCAACGCGTCGCGGTGACGGTCTATGGCCAGTGTCCAGTCCATGTCGTGCTAAATGAGTCCTTTTCCGATACGAAGTCGGCATCAAATAGAACTATATAAGAACAAATGTCAAGCGGGCGCTAAAAAATAACGGAACACCCGTCTCAAATCTACCCCCTGCCGACAAACGGCATATTCGTCGCCATGATCGTCTGGGTCAGCACATTCACATCGAGCGGTAACTCCGCCATGCTCAAAACCGCCTGCGCGACATGCTTGACATCCATCGTCGGTTCCGCGCGCAGCGACCCGTCCGCCTGCCGCACACCCTTCGCCATCGCCTCGGTCATCTCAGAAGCGGTATTGCCGATGTCGATCTGCCCGCAGGCGATTGAATAGGGCCGTCCGTCCAGCGCGATCGACTTGGTCAGGCCCGCAATCGCGTGTTTCGAGGCGGTGTAAGGGGCCGAACCGGGGCGCGGAACCTGCGCTGAAATCGACCCGTTATTGATAATCCGCCCGCCCTGCGGGTCTTGGACCTTCATCATCTTAACCGCGTGACTGGCAATCAAAAATGCGCCGTCGAGATTGACCGAAATCACCTTGCGCCAATCGGCAAAGGAAATATCGCCCACATCGGCGGGCGAAACGTTATTACCCGCATTGTTGAAAACCACATCCAGCCTACCGTGCGTCGCTTTGATCTGCGCGAACAGTGCCTCGACAGAATCAGGGTCCGAGACATCACACGCAACCGCCATCGCATCCCCGCCCAGTTCAGCGGTGGCAGCGGCCAGCTTTTCCGCATTGCGCGCGGCCATCACGACGGTGTGACCGGCTTCCGCAAAGGCGCGGGCTGTGGCGAGGCCGATGCCCTGACTGGCTCCGGTGACGAGGGTAATCATGGGGTCGCTCCTATTGTGAATTCCGGTATCGCCCGAACCAGCCGAGGCCGCCCGGCGTGGTGTCTTCGGGATGATATTCGCAACCGACCCACCCCGTGTACCCCGTGGCATCCAGCACATCCATCAGCCGGTGCATATCAAGCTCCCCGCCATCCGGCTCGTGCCTGTCCGGTACGCCCGCAATCTGGATATGGCGGGTGATCGGGGCAAGGGCGCGGATGCGGGTAATCAGGTCGCCATGCATGATCTGGCAGTGATACAGATCAAGTTGCAGGCCCAGATTTGGCGCATTGATGGTGCTGATAATGTCGGCGGCTTGCTCGACGCTCTTGAGGAAATAGCCGGGCATATCGCGGCTGTTGATCGGCTCTATGACAAAGGATTGTTGCGGCGCTTGCGTGGCCGCCAGACGCAGGTTCTCGATCAGCGTCTCCCGCGCCTCCGCATCATCGGTAATACCCGACATGATGTGGATGTGGTCCGGCTCAATGATCGCGGCATACTCAAGCGCTTGGGCAAGATGGCGGCGGAACAGCGGTTGCGCGTCGGGAATGGCCGCAAACCCCCGCTCCCCCGCATTGAACCGCCCCGCCGAGATATTGAACAGCGCTTGCGTGAGTCCGGCCCTGTCCAGCGCCGCCCGTATTCCGGCGGCATCATACTCGTAAGGGAACAGGAACTCGACACCCTTAAACCCCGCATCCGCCGCCGCACCGAACCGCTCCATAAAGGGCAGTTCGGTGAACATCATCGACAGGTTGGCGGCGAAGCGGGGCATCGGGGTTTACGCGCTGTAATCAACGATGGTCTGGCGCTGTTCTCCGAGGCCGTCAATGCCCAGTTCGACCGTATCACCGGGTTGCAGCCACGGCTGGCCGTCCATGCCAAGCACCACGCCTTCCGGCGTTCCGGTGGCAATCACATCACCGGGCATCAGACGCATGAAGCGGGACATATAGCTGACGATTTCCGCAACGCTGAAGATCATATCGGCGGTGTTTGAATTCTGCCGCATCTCGCCGTTGACCTTCAGCCAGCAGCCCAGCGCCTGCGGGTCCGGCACGTCATCCGCTGTCACCAGCCACGGGCCGGTCGGGCCGAATGTGGGGGCCGATTTTCCCTTGACCCACTGGCCGAGGCGGCGGGCTTGGAATTCGCGTTCGGAAACATCGTTGATGACGCAATATCCGGCAACCGCGCTCAACGCATCCGCTTCGGATATATGTTCGGTGACTTCCCCGATCACGATGCCCAGTTCGACTTCGTAGTCCAGTTCCTTGGAGTCTTTCGGCCGGATCACATCATCATTCGGCCCGCACAGCGCGGAGGCGGCCTTGTTGAACAGGATCGGTTCGCTGGGAATATCCATCCCGGCCTCTTCGGCGTGTTTGGTGTAGTTCAGGCCGACACAGTGGAAAGTCGGCGTTGACGCCACGCAAGACCCGATGCGCAGACCCGCATCAAGCACGGCAAGATCGTCCGCATTGATCCCCCGCACCGCATCCAACATCCGCAGCGAAACCGTCTCACCCGCAAAATCACCAACATGACCGGACAGGTCACGATATGTGCCGTCTGTATGCAGCAGAGCAGGTTTTTCGGACCCGGCGGGGCCAACGCGCAGCAATTTCATCTCGTTCTCCAGCGTATAAATTTGTGACAGGATTAAGCGCAGGTCATCGCACGCGGTCAAGGGATGGGAGGGGCCGCCGCGTAAATCTCCTCAACGATCTCCTGATTGCGCAGGTAAAGATGCGCTTCGGTCTCCGCCTCTTTGCCACGTTGCCAGTCCGTCAGGATCGCGCGGTTGCACAGGTAAACACAATCGCCGCCGAAATAATGGTCCCGCCAGTCAAAGCGGTGCTCAACCTCGTCATTGACGCCAAACGCGCGCAGCCAGAGGCGGCCCTCACCATCAAGACGCAGCGTCCCGCCGGACCCTTCCAGCGCCATTTCGCCCATTGTCAGGCGGCGGTTGGTGGCGATGTGGTCGCTGAGGCGGTTGCCGTCATAAAGGCCGCGTGTGCCGTTCTCGAATTGAAAGGTGATAAGCGCCGCATCCTCGCCCGCGATGACCGGGTTCAGGCGGCTCAGATGCGCGTGTGTGCTGCTGATCTCGCCCATCAGATAGCGGAAAGTATCGATCCAGTGGATCGCGGTTTCATGCACCAACAGGCGCGGCATCGTCTGGAAATAGGGTTGGCGGTCAAGATAGGCGTCCGGCCCCTGACCGTCGCCCGTGCGCATCCGGAAGCTCACCTGATACGGCGTCCCGATCGCCCCCGCCTCCATCAGCTTTTTCGCCTCCCGATACCAGGGCTGAAACCGGACATTCTCATGGATGGCGAGGCGGGTGTTGTGGCGCTCTGCAACGGCAATCGCCTTGCGCGCACCGTCCACACCGCCGCAGAACGGCTTTTGACAGATGATATGCCCGACCAGCGGGGCCAGTGCCTCGATCAGGCCCAGATGCGCGGGCGGCGGCGCTGTGATGTCGATCAGATCGGGTTTGAGTGTCCCGACCATCTCGATGGCATCCGCGAATGCCGGAATGCCGAAGGTTTCGCAGGTCTGCGCCGCGCGCCCGGCATCTGTCTCGCAAAAGCCCGCGAGCGTGACCCCCGCCATCCGTTGCCAGGCATCAAAGTGGAATTGGCCGAAATACCCCGCACCGATAATCGCGACGCGGGGTGTTGTTGCCAGCTCAGACATCCGTTGCCGCAAGGGCCGCTTCCACAGCCGCGAACACGTCCGTCGTGCCGGCCTTGCCTCCCAGCTCGCATGTCACCAGATCACCGGGCGCAAACGCGGTTTCGACGGCCTGCCGGAGCATCCCCCCGGCCTTGATCGCCTCCGCACTGCCGTGGCGCTTGCCCAGCCAGTCCAGCATCATCGCCGAGGACAGGATCATCGCGGTCGGATTGGCCAGCCCTTGCCCGGCAATATCCGGGGCCGAGCCGTGACAGGGTTGGAAAACCGCATGGTCATCGCCAATATCAGCCGACGGCGCATAGCCCATACCGCCCATCAGCGCCGCACCAAGGTCGGAGAGAATGTCGCCGAATATATTCTCGGTTACGGCAACATCGATGGTCCACGGCTTTTGCACCATCGTCATGGCGAAGGCATCGACATAGGCGAGGTCGGTTTTGATATTCGGCATCAGCGCGGCACGTTCGGCAAAGATCTCGCGCCAGAAGGCAAAGGCTTGAAAGACGTTCGCCTTATCGACTGAAGTCACCTTGTTCTGGCCGCCGCGCTCCGCCGCGAGTTTGAACGCGAAATCGAACAGTTTCTCGCAAACGGGCCGCGTGATGACCATCGTCTCCCGCGCTTCCGCATCGCCGTCGCGGGTTCCCGGCGCTTGGGGCGCGAACAGCCCCTCGATGGATTCACGGATGATGACGTAATCAATGTCATGGGCGCGCGGGTCGGCAAGGATCGGGCGTACGCCGGGGATCGGTTTGACCGGGCGCACCCCTGCATACAGGCCCAGCTCAAAGCGCAGGCTCACTTGCGGCGTGATCTCGCGCCCGTCGGGATAGCGCACCGAGGGCAGGCCCATTGCGGCGAGCAGTATGGCGTCGGCTTCGCGCGCTTCGGTCAGGGCTTTCGCGGGCAGGGCGTCGCCTTCATCGAGGTAACATTTCGCCCCGGCAACGGCGGGCCGCCAGTCAAACCCGAATCCGCCCACACGGCTTGCGGCGTTTTCCAGCAGGCGCAGAGTCGGCTCGGTGATTTCCTCGCCGATGCCGTCACCGGGGAATGTGGCCACGCGGAATGTGTTGTCGTTCTTCAAGATCAGTCCTCCAAATAACGGGTAAGCGGTCCGAGATCGCAGGACCAGTGGGGCATGGCGCGTCCGGCCACCGGACTGTTGAACGCGGCAATGGTGTCGCCAAGCAGGCATCCGAGATACGCCGTTTTCAGGTCGGCTCCGCCAAACGCGAGATTGGAAATGTTCTTCAAAACCTTTGAGCGCAGCGTATCAAGATGTTGCCTTCCCATGTCCCCCGCCTGAAACGCCGCTTCCACCCACGCGATATGCGCGGCGTCGCTGTCTTCAAGCACGGTTTCAATCCGCCCATCCGGCCAAACCCTCAAGACGCGGTTCGAGACGATGGAGGTAACGAACAGCGTACCGTCAGCGGCTTGGGTCAGTCCATCCGGAAATGTGCCCACGCCAAACTGCGCAATGGTCCGGCGGTTGGTCAAGCTGTCACCGACAATGTCGAAAGCCGTCAGGCGGCGGGCAAAAGTCTCATTGACCCACAGCGTCCGCTCGTCTTCGGAAATCAGGCATTCGTTCGTATAGCCCAGTCCATCGGCTACAACGCGCGTCTCTCCGTTCACATGCAGCGCGATAAAGCCTGAGTTGGCGTCAGGATTATAATCCAGCGCACGGGGGACTTTTCGCGTGGACACGGTGATCCAGTGCCGCCCCTTGCTGTCCGTGGCGACAAAGTTCGCGGGCGGCATCGGAGCGCCGTCAACCGTGTCCGTGACGGTCTCGAAACTGCCATCTGTAAAAAGACGGTAAATCGCACCCTCTTCACTACCCAGATGCGCGATCAGAAAGCTGCCACCGCTCTCAAGCGCGATGCCATTTGCACGTATAGCCGAATCGCCATTCGGTATTTCTCCTATAGCGAGAAGTCGAAACCTTTTACCGATTGGTGCAAGGATACTAATACCACCTGTGCGGGTCCAGTCAGGCGCGAATAAAAGGCCGGATGCATGTAACACTACGCATTCCGGTCGAATTAATCCCCCCCCGGTTGTAAATACCGTTTCGCTATTGACTTCCATACCAGTTGAGACTTCTTTGAAAATTACCCGAACGTAGCTTGTCTTGCCACCGGATTGCGGGTCCGTGACAAAAAATGGAGAAGACACTTGTTTGTCGTTACAGTTCTTTTTGAAGTTGAAAGAAGCGACGCAAACACTTTTTTGCAGCGTGCCTTGCAGCAGTCCAAAGACAGCCTGAGTGAACCGGGATGTCAACGTTTTGATGTTTGCGTCGACCAGAAAAGGCCGGAGCGGGTGTTTCTTTATGAAATCTACGACGATGCGGCGGCCTTCGCCGCGCACCTCTCGTCAGATCATTTTCTCGCTTTCGACAATGGCGTCTCCTCAATGACGCGTGAGAAGACCGTCACGTCATGGGAACTGAAGTCAGCTTAAAAACCGCTTATCGAACGGGTAAGTGGTCAGGTTTTCATATCCGGTTTCCGTGATAAGAACCTGATCCTCAAGCTTGATCCCGCACGGCCCGCCAACCTCGCCGTAATAGACCTCCACACACAGCGTCATGCCCGGCTCCAGCACCGTCTCGTGCATCCCCGCCTCCCAATCCTGCGGATAGCGCACGGACGGGTATTCATCGCACAGGCCCACCCCGTGATAGACCACGCCATAGCGTTGATCCGCATATTTCGCGGGCAGCGGCTGGGCCATATCCGTCAGCTCGTTGACCGTCAGGCCGGGGCGCAGCAGGGCCATGTTGGTTTGGATATGGTCGTGGGCGTCGCGGTAAATCTGTTTCTCATAGGCGCTCGGCTCCGCGTCCCCCACAATCCAAGTCCGGCTCAGATCGGCGCAATAACCGTAGGGGCCGATCAGGTCGGTATCAAACGCCAGAATGTCCCCCTCCGCCATCACACGCGGCCCGGCCTCCTGAAACCACGGGTTTGTGCGCGGGCCGGAGGAGAGGATACGCGTCTCAATCCACTCACCGCCGCGTATGTGGTTGCCGTGTTGCAGGATCGCCCAAGCGTCAACCTCAGTGATGCCGGGTTTGACCATCGCCTCCATCTCGTGCATCGCTGCCTCGCAGGCGGCAATGGCACAGCGCATGGCGTTGACTTCGTTGTCATTTTTGATGACGCGGGCAAACTCCGTGATCTCCTGCCCGTTCGTAATCTCAACCCCCAGCTTCTCCAGCGCAACATGCCCCGCACGCTCCATCCGGTCCACGCCGAGCCGACGGTTGCCGCCGCAATGCGCGCGCATCAGGGCATCGACCTCACCCGCAAAATGCCCCGCGTGCTGATCCACCAGCCCCGCGCTCTCGAAATAGAAGAAACTCGCCCCGTGCCGCACTTCTTTGACGAGCGGCAGATGACGGGTCAGATGCTCCGACCCGTGAAAATCCCACAGCACCACATGCCCGT
>CALDZQ010000191.1 GCA_937944035.1 uncultured Neomegalonema sp.
CGCCATGCTGTCCGCCTTCGGCAATGTTCCGGCTGCGGAAGCGTTCTGCTTTGCCAACGGTAACACGGCACGACAGCGAAAGCTGGACACAGGATTGATCGAGGCGGGCTATTGTGCCGATTTCGTCCTGATGGATCAGGCTCAGCACGCGCCGGGCAAAAACATGCTCGAATCCGTGCAACTCGGTAATCTGCCGGGCGTCGGCATGACCATCATCGACGGGGCCATCTGCTCAGGCCGCTCCCGCAATACGCCCCCCGCAATGCGCCTGCCTGAACAGCTTCTATAAACCCCGCGCCCTACGAAATCTTTCGCAATAACGCGATCAGCGCGCTCCGTTCGGCGGGTTTGAGCGGATCGAGCGTCGCTTCGGTAATCGCCGCCCCGATCCGCTTGAGCGCGGGTATCTTCGCCTCGCCTTCTTCGGTGAGGGAGATCATCGAACGGCGTTTGTCATCGGGGTCCGCGTTCGAGCGCAGCAGGTTCTTGGCCCGCAAGCGGTCTACAACCCCCTTAACCGTCGCCACGTCCATCGCCGCGAGCCGTCCGAGATGATTTTGCGAAACCTCTCCCTCCTCGGCAATGCGCAGCAAGGTCGAGAATTGCGTCGGTGTCAGGTTCTGCGCTTCCATCTGCTTTTGAAAGATCACAGCATGGCGCTGGCTGGCAAGCCGCAGCAGATACCCGACCTGCGCATCGAGATGATAACCGGTAACGGCATCCATTGTGCGGGGCATCCCGTCCGATTTCAGTATCTTGGCAGCCACGCTCTATCGCAGCCCGTCTTGACCGACCGCATCCTCATGCACCAAGCCGCCGACGCGGGGTAGAGGGCGTCCGCTGTCCGTCACGGCGACGGCGACCATGATCTCGTTGGCTCGGGGCGCGTCGTTCAGGCGGACCTCAATTCCGTCAAAATGGCTGCGCACATAGGCCGCGTCCTTATGGCCCAGCGGCACGTCGAGCACCTGTCCGGGGCTGCCCATCTTTTTCGAGGATGGAACCAATGCCGCGCCTTTCTGCACCGCATCACGCAACGGCTTGCCCAGTTTCGGGTGCAGGATCGCGGCGGCGTGTTCCAGCTCACCATTTTCGCCGATCATCGCCGATTTGCCGTAGCTTTCCGCCTGAGACGGGTCGATGCCCAGCGCCTCGACGCATTTCTTGCCCAGCAACGCACCCAATTCCGCGCCGATGTCCATCAGGTCTGTCAGGTCTTCCTGATAAACGCCCGCGAACGGGTTTTCGATGACCGCGATGGCAACCGCTTTACGGGTGGCGGGATCAATCGCGCGCCCGATTTCACGATGTGTTTCCTCGACCGTCACAACGATTTTTCTGATATTGGCGCTCATGTCAGGCTGTCCTTCTTGTGATGTGATGGCGGCTATCCGGCCCGTTGAGTGTTTCCGTCCGGATGAAATGTCCGGCAGTGTCGCTTAGAACGGTTTCACCATGCAGATGCAGGCTCGCGCCCGCAATCAGACCGCGCGCTGAGAAATCAGCGGCGCGGGCGTCTCCTTCATTCAACGCGCGTAAACACGCATCCCGCGAGAGTAGGCCGCAGGCGGTGACGACGGGCAATGCGCCCAGATCACTGTCGTCGATCACATCGCAGGCGGGTTTGCGGGTGATGGCGGGATGGCCGGGCAGATCAACGGCATTGGCGATAAGCGTCGCCGCACTATCGGCCCGCGCGGCATTGGCCGCCAGAACTGTAACGCTGTCGGCAATGCCCAGACTCAGGCTGCGTCCGTGACGACCGCTGGTGGCGATGCCGCGCACCGGATCGGCATGATCGATTTCGATTGTACCCAGCGCGCGGCCGTCATGGGCCATCATAGCGCTCGCATAGCGCTGGCCCTTGCTCAGATGCAGCGCGACATCGCCGCCGTTATTCACATAAGCGCGGCTCAGTTCAGCCTGCGCGACCATTGCCGCCAATATCGTCTCCGCCACGGCCCCCGCCACCGCCGCCATACGGGTCACGAACAGCCCTGCGAAAGGCCGTGTGGCGCTGTCCATTATCCGCGCCGTTTCGCCCGCCGGAACGCTGTCGCCGTAAGCAACAGGCGCGCGCAGCAGCGCCATTTCGCCGACCAATTCGCTCAACACCGTTGCAAAGCGGCGTTCGGCGGCACGAAAGGCCCGGTCGCGCTCGCCATCCGCCCCGATAATCAGATCGATGGGTCCGTGCCGAAGGTGCAAACGTGCGCCGCCGCTCAGATGCTGAACAACCGGCCCCGTCACGCGTCCCCCTTCGACCAGCGGTAATTACCGTGGGCCATCGGGTTGTGGGCGCGGGCATTCGGGCCGACCTTGCGCAGGTCTTCAGTGGCAACATCCTGCACGGGCCTGATATGCGAGACATGCCCGCCCAGCGCGCTGTAATCGCTGACACGCAGGGTGAACTCTACGGGCGCGACCAGTGCGGGTGTCGGCACGTATCCGAACGACATGGTCGGCATATCCAGCACATCGACCATCACCGTGATCCCGCCACCGGGCCAGACATACGCCTGCGCCCCGCCGCAAGACACGTGGGTCAGCGAGTCTTTGACCGAGCGGGTCAGGCGCACCGGGTTCTCCGTTACCCCCGCGCGCAAACTACCCCCCGCGCCGCCCATGAACAGCACCGAACACACGGACGGTTCACAGTTCTCGGCGATAATTTCGGTCGATGCTTGCAACGGTGCGGGCATCGGAGCGGGTTGCGGCACAAGATCGGCATCCAGCTCGTAATACGCGAATTGCTCGCCCGTGGTCGAAATCATCAACAGGCGCAAGCCGGGCCATGCGACTTTTGGCTTGAACGGGCCGAGTATTTTGAGCGGATCATCGATATTCGTCCCGCCCCAGCCCGTGCCCGGTTCGGCCACCTGAAAATAGCGCCCCGGCGTCGAGCGCCGCCCTAAAATCTTGATCCCCGTCGGCGGCACATCCAGCTGCTTTCCGGCCTCGTGTTCTGACAAGACGCCGGTGATATGATCGTCAACAATCACCACGTCGTCGGCATGGTCGAGCCATTGCTTTGCGAACATCCCGATGGTGGCCGAGCCGCAGCCGACGCGCATCAGGCGTTCGGGTGTGCCGTTGATAACAGGCGCCTTGCCCGCCTCGACGATCAGCGTGGTGGCGTGGTCGCCCTCACCGACAATCATCTCAACCGCCTCACGATTGCACAGGCGCAGCAGGGCGTCACACGTCACGCGCCCCTCCTTCTTCGAGCCGCCCGTCAGATGCTCAACCCCGCCGAGTGACAGCATTTTAGAGCCGTACTCGCTGGTCATCACATGCCCGATGGGTTCGCCATCCACCGAGACAACATCGCGCTCGTGGCCGATATGGCGGTCGGTATCGATTTTGACCTTCACGCCGCAATAGCTGAAGATCCCCTCGGTCACGACCGTGACCATATCGACGCCGTCCACTTCCTGACTGACGATGAAGGGTGCGGGTTTGTAGTCGGGATAGGTCGTCCCCGCGCCCACGGCGGTGATGAAGGGACGCGCGCCCTTGATAATGTCACCGTCCCAGCCATCCGACATGCCGGAGCCGAAAAAAGGAACCATTGCACCGTCAGTGCTTTCGATAATCGTCAGCGGATCAAGCCGGACCAGCGCCCCCGCATGGTTCGCATAGCGGTCACATGCCCCTGATTTACCGTCAGCGATATAACACATGACCGGACAGGCATCGCAGCGGATTTTCTCGTCTGTTCCGCTGTCGCTCATGCTTGCATCGCTCTGATGGCCGCACGCACCCGCGAGGGGGTTGCCGGAACCTGCCGCAGCCTTGCGCCCGTCGCGTGGGCGATGGCGTTCAGGATAGCCGGGGCGGTGGGGATCAGCACATGCTCGCCAAGACCTTTCGCCCCGAACGGCCCGTGCGCGTCCGGCTCTTCGATGATGATCGTCTCGATGGGCGGAATGTCGCCCATTGTGGGGATCAGATAATCGTGCAGGTTTTCGGTGCGGCCCGGAATATATTCTTCCATCAACGCCATCCCCAGCCCTTGTGCGATACCGCCCTGCACTTG
>CALDZQ010000192.1 GCA_937944035.1 uncultured Neomegalonema sp.
TCTCAGGAGACGGTTCGCCAGTGGATGATTGCGGAAGGTCTGTGGCTGAAGAAGGCCGCTCGGCGATCCTTTCACCAGCCTCGATCCCGCCGTGATGCATATGGCGAGCTTGTCCAGATCGACGGCTCCGATCATCACTGGTTCGAGGATCGTGCAGAGAGATGCACCCTGCTCGTCTTCATCGACGATGCGACCTCGAAGTTGATGGAGCTGCGGTTCGTGCCGTCGGAAAGTACGTTCTCCTACTTTGCGGCACTGGAACGGTATCTGGGGGCGCATGGTCGCCCTGTAGCCTTCTACTCGGATAAGCATTCCGTCTTTCGTGTGGTCGCCAAAGAGGCCAAGGGCGGCGCGGGGATGACCCAGTTCGGGCGGGCGCTGAGCGAGATGAACATCGAGATTCTCTGCGCTAATTCCAGTCAGGCGAAGGGCCGTGTCGAGCGCGCCAACCGGACGCTTCAGGACAGGCTGGTGAAGGAATTGCGCCTCGCTGGCGTCACCGGCATCGAGGACGGGAACGCTTTCCTGCCGGGCTTCGTCGAGCGGTTCAACGCGAAGTTCGCCAAGGCCCCTGCCCGCCCCGACAACCTGCACCGAGCCTTGAACACAGAGCCGGATCGTCTGGCGGACATCCTGTGCTGGCGGGACACACGCAGCGTCGGGCGACAGCTCACGCTGATGTATGATCGCAAGAAGTACATGCTCGAGGTCAACGACCAAACCCGCGATCTGGTGGGCAAGGACGTGGACACTTACGCTTTTGCCGATGGTCGGTTCCAGATCCGCTGGAAAGGCGTCTCCCTGCCCTACCGGGTCTTCGACAAGAACCAGCGCGTCACTCACGCCGCAGTGACCAGCCACAAGCTGCTCGGCGACCAGCTCGCCATGATCAAGGAGATGCAGGAAGAGATGGACGCGCAGGGGCCGGTGAAGAAGGCGCGCATGAAGACCAACAGCGAGAAGATCGGCTACGTGAAGACCGGCAAGAAGTCGCCCGGTCGTCCTCCCCTCGCTCGACGGAAACCGGAGGAGAAGACAGCTGCGCCGTCTTGATCATGGTGTTTGCAGGGGTGGGCTAGCCCACCCCTGCAAACACCACCGCACCACCCCGAACGACACTTCTACTTTGCACACCGGGCGACATTTCTACTTGGCTGCCACAAGTTATCTAGCCGCAAAGTTTGCCACTTGTCGCCTTCCGCGCATCAGCAATGCCAAAACGAGTGAAACGCTTTTCTCAATACCACCATTGGTAAACGTGATTTGAAATTCTATTTCGGTATTCCGATTCACAGGCAAATATGCCGAGATGCGCCGCCCTTCACGCGTAATCGGCGGTGCGCTAGGATGGCGAGGCGGCACGACTATTGCTGATAACGGTGGATGCGCACATCCAAACAGAGACATTTGCCAGAAATGGCTTGAATGTCTGTACCAATAAAGTATGCTTTAAGGTGAGCAAGGTAAAAATCAGTATCGTTAAGGTGTGTCAAAGTTAGATTCATTTACCTTGATCGCAGCTCCGATTGTTGGAGAGCGAGGGTGTCTAGTATGGTAAACGTAGTAAACGGTGAAGAAGGCAGCACGATACTCCTGGCATCAAGACAGGAAATCGCACGTTGCGGGTTGAGGTCAATAATCCGAAAGGTCTGCCAAGTCGGCACGCTGATCGAAGTTGGCCTGATCGAAACAGTCCTCGATCAGGGGCACGGCGTTTCGTCGTTCGATTTGATCGTTCTCGATTTAGACCTAATTCAAGTCGACTCCGACCGAGTTTTAACATCATTACATTCGATCTATCCGGGCGCAAAGATTGTGATCTTATGCACTCATAGCCTAAGAGCAACTGTCGCAGCGGCGATTGCGGCGGGTGTTCATGGTATTATATCTAAATCCTCATCCGAGGCGGTAATTTTGAGAGCATTTGAGAAAGTGCTTAACGGTGAGATCTACGTCCCGAACGACATCGTAAACGAACCGTTAGCCAACTCCCCAGAACCATGCCGTTCTGACTTAGTAGCCTATGGCGACCTCTCGAACCGTCAAAAGGAAGTCTTGGATCTTATTCTTGCCGCCTATAGCAATAAGCAGATCGCGCGCAGGCTTTCCCTTGCTGAAGGCACTGTCAAGAACCACGTCAGTGTCTTGATGCGAAAATTGGGCGTTACCAGTCGGTCGGCTGTTGCAGTCGCAGGCATTCAAATGAAGTTCAAAGAAGATGGGCTTGCTGCGTTCGAGAATTGTCATTCTTTGTGAGAATGACATCAACGTCCAAAGAAACGTACTTGTGCCCCCCCCTCCCCTTCTCATGTTGGCTTCTGCGGTTAATGCCGCTTCATGTCGATCAATGTATTGCGTTTGAAGGCCGACGCAGCATGTTTCGCGATTACTTTGCGCTCAACTGCACAGCATCCCTTACAGCGTTTTGTGCAATTCTTAAATCCCGCAGAACGCTGTAGTTTCTTTTTTTTCGCGATTTCCGAGTCGCAATGCGTTCCACCTTGCTCGAAATCGCAATGGGGCTTTTAAAAAGGCCGCGCTCGCATCCGTACACGACATGCCGCCATCTCTCCCATATTTGAGAAGCCAATTAATTTTCATGATTCGCGTTACGCACTGGCCCGCGAATAGAAAAGATGTGACTCCGATTTGACAATCGGAGTCCCCAGTCAATATTAAATAAAAATAAATATTCTTCGTACTGAATAACTGTTAAATCATGCTTCATGCGGTCATGAGAGTGTGATCGAGAGTTCTTATAGCCAAATATGACTTTCGACCTATTACCTTTGGCATAGGTCGAAAGTCCTTCTCGGCGTACACGAACAGTGACCTTCTGCACAGGTCTTCTCCCTTACTTTTCCCGAACCAAATATTCTCCTATTGGTGGTGTGGAGAAATTCATTAACAATCGTTACTTGCAACGAATTTGTTGTGAATAGCTCCGCTGAGATGGAGTCGTCGGCAGTATTGTTGCTGCACGGCAGGAATGTTTTTTTGCCATAGGACGGTGTACGTTGCACCTCATCCTCCTACAGACGCTTACCCATCCGGTTGTAGTCATTTGTATACATTTGTTTCGCGAGTAATTGCTGCGAAACGGGCGTAAAAGGGGGAATATCGTCATGGTTACTTTCGTTCGTCACGATCTTGACTTCATCCTGAACGGGATCAAAGTCTCCGAACAGCACGCAACCAGAGAGGATGCCAATGGCAATCCGATCGCTGGAACGGCGCTGACCGACCTCCTCGACAATCCGCTCTCAGCGATCGGGATGCGAACGGTGACCGGGGAGTATAACAATCTCATCGCCGGACAGCAGAACTTTGGCGCCACCGACAACGTCTTTCCGCGCCTGCTAACGCCCGAATGGCAGGATGCTGAAAATCTCGACTTCGACCCGGACGGCCCTGCCGGCCCGGCGCAGATTGGAGACCCTACCAGTTATACTCAGACTTCCGGGATCGTTCAGGACAGCTCGGTCCGCACGATTTCCAATCTTGTCAGTGACCAAACAGCCAACAACCCCGCTGCGCTGGACGCGGCTGGCGGTGCTAATGCCGTTCTTGATCTCAATGGCTCGCTGTTGATCGAGAATATAGCACCTGATGAGGGACTGTCTGCGCCGTTTAACTCTTGGATGACGCTGTTCGGCCAATTCTTCGATCACGGCCTCGACCTTGTCGGCAAGGGTGGCAGCGGTACGGTGTTTATTCCGCTCCAGCCCGATGATCCGCTGTACGATGCGAATAGCCCAACCAATTTCATGGTTCTGACGCGCGCAACCAATCAGCCCGGCCCGGACGGCGTGCTGGGCACGGCGGATGATGTGCGCGAGCACAACAACTCCACATCGCCCTTCGTTGACCAAAACCAGACTTATACGTCGCACCCTTCGCATCAGGTCTTCCTGCGTCAGTACGAGATGAGCGAAAACGGCCCCGTCTCAACGGGCGCTCTTATCGAAGGTGCTAACGGCGGGATGGCAACATGGGCGGATATAAAGGCTCAAGCCCGCGACATGCTGGGTATCAATCTAACTGATGCCAATGTCGAGGATGTGCCTTTGCTCGCCACCGATGAGTATGGTCGCTTCCTTCGCGGAACCGACGGCCTGCCTCAAGTGGTGATGGATGACGGCAATGGTGGGACGGTCCTGGTCGAGGGCAACTTGCTCGCCCCGATCTCACTAGAGAACGCTGTGTCCTCCGGTCAGGCATTTCTCGCCGACATCGCGCATAACGCAGCGCCTGTCGTGGATGCTACGGGCGCGCTCGTTGCCGATGTTGACACTGATACAGGCAACGCTGTTGCCGTCGGTCCAGATGGCCGCAACATCGAATATGACAACGAACTGCTCGATCGCCACTTCGTAGCGGGTGACGGCCGGGTCAACGAAAACTTCGGTCTTACAGCCGTACACCATGTCTTCCACTCAGAGCACAATCGCCTCGTAGAAGACACCAAACTGGTGATCCTTGATACGGCCGATCTCGATTTCGTCAACGAATGGCTCGACGCTCCCATCACGGCATTGCCGGCGACCCAGACCGAAATCGATGCGCTCGACTGGAACGGCGAGCGGCTGTTCCAAGCGGCTAAATTCGGTACTGAGATGCAGTATCAGCACCTGGTCTTCGAGGAATTCGGTCGGAAGATTTCACCCTTCATTGACGTGTTCGCCGGTCTGCCAGAGCCTGAAATTGATCCGGCAATCGTCGCCGAATTCGCCCATACGGTCTATCGTTTCGGCCATTCGATGCTGACCGAGACGGTTGATCGCCTGTCCGCTGACGGACAGACTCTCGAACAGACCGGCCTCATTGAGGCATTCCTGAACCCGGTCGAGTTCGACAGGGACGGCACTATGACCGCTGAAGAAGCGGCGGGCGCGGTCGTGCGCGGCATGACCCGTCAGGTCGGGAATGAAATCGACGAATTCATCACCGACGCATTACGCAGTAATTTGCTCGGCCTGCCGCTCGACCTTGGGGCACTGAACCTCGCAAGGGGCCGGGACACGGGTGTGCCATCGCTCAACGAGGCGCGCAGTCAGTTCTTCGAGCAAACCAACGACACTCAGCTTAAGCCTTATGACGATTGGCTCGAATTTGCGCAGAACATCAAGAATCCCCTCTCGATTGTAAACTTCATCGCAGCCTATGGCACGCATGACACGATCACTGCCGAGACGACCATCGAAGGCAAACGCGACGCGGCAACGCTCTTGGTCTTCGGCGATGATGCCAATGGCAACGGTGGGATCGCGCCAACAGACCGCCTCGATTTCCTCAACGGTGAGGGCGCCTGGACCGGCGTGGAGACGGGCCTGAACACCGTCGACTTCTGGATCGGCGGTCTCGCCGAAGCAATCCAGCCGTTTGCCGGGATGTTGGGTTCCACCTTCAACTTCGTCTTCGAGAACCAGTTGGAGGCGCTGCAAGGCGGCGATCGCTTCTACTATCTGTGGCGCGTTCAGGGGCTGAACCTTCTCACCGAGCTGGAGGGTAACTCCCTCGCCGGGATGATTATGCGCAACACCGATCTCGGTGAACTGGATGCGACGCATCTGCCCGCAGATATATTCGCCGCGATGAGCCACATCCTGGAAGTCGATCAATCCATACAACTTGAACCCGATCCGGTCTGGGATGATCCGATCTTGGCGGCCACGTTCGGCGATCTTGTGGAGCGCGATGTAAACTTCATCCACTACAAGGGCGGCGATCACGTCGTGCTCGGCGGTTCGGAGCAAGGCGACACGCTGATCGGCGGTATCGGCGATGATGCCATCTGGGGTGATGGCGGCAACGACACCATTGAAGGCGGTCACGGCGTAGATCTGGTCCGTGCCGGCGATGGTGATGACATCATCACCGACATCGGCGGCGACGATAATCTGCAAGGCGGACGCGGCAACGATGTGATCTCGTCAGGTAACGGCTTCGACCTCGTGATCTCAGGAACCGGCGACGATTTCGTTATCATGGGCGAGGACGCTTCAGAGGTGTTTATGGGCCTCGGCAATGACTTCGCCAGAGGAGCCTCGGATGCCGATGTGTTCTTCGGTGGCGAGGGCGATGACTGGATTGAGGGCGGCGCTGGTAACGATCTGATGCTCGGCGACAATGGCGACCTATTTCAGGCCGGAAATATTGAAGGGCACGACGTTTTAATCGGCGGCACGGGTGCTGCCGATTATGACGGCGAAGGCGGCGACGATATTATGTTCCAAGACATCGGTATCGCCGAAACGCAGGGCTTTCTTGGATTTGACTGGGCCACACACCAAGGACAGCTCGCAGACAACGACTCCGATCTTCTGTTCCGGGTTCCACCTGCACCTCAACCAGTCGAGGACACACTCGCCGATCGCTTTGAGTTGGTCGAGGGCGCGTCGGGCTGGGTCGGTGACGACATCCTGCGTGGTGACAACCGCAGCAACGCAACCGTTGATGTGGATGGCAATCCGCTTCCTATCGATGAACTCAGCTTCGTCGGGCATGAGCTGGACGAAGACGGTCTCGCCCGCATCACCGGGATTTCCGAT
Source organism: uncultured Neomegalonema sp. (assembly GCA_937944035.1). Classification (GTDB taxonomy): domain Bacteria; phylum Pseudomonadota; class Alphaproteobacteria; order Rhodobacterales; family Rhodobacteraceae; genus JAHDDY01. The sequence goes on from CALDZQ010000192.1 coordinate 6,552, forward strand.
ATGTTGACGGGGGCGACGAACTTCACCGGCGTTTCCTTCAGCGGCGGCAATATCCTGATAGGTGGTGACGGGAACGATCTTCTCGAAGGTCGCGGCGGCGACGATGTGCTCGACGGAGATGCCTCACTTAACGTTCAGATCGGCCTGCTCGACATCAATGGCGACATCATTGAGCGCGGCGACCGGATGGAGCAGTTCGCATCAAGGATGCTGGACGGGACGATCAATCCCGGCGAACTCACGATCATCCGTGAGATTGTTTACGATGCCACTCCTGAAGACAATGTTGATACCGCCGTGTTCACGGGCAACCTCGCCGATTACGGGATCAGCGATCCCACCGTCGATGGCGTCCGCCACGTGACTGATAATATCGCGAACCGGGACGGCATCGATACGATCCGCAACATTGAGCGGCTACAATTCGCGGACCAGACAATCGTAATCGAAGGCAATAATGCGCCTGCGACCGGTACTATTACGGTCAGCGACTCGACGCCGACCGAAGGCGAAGAAATCACTCTCGCCATCGTTGACCTTCAGGATGCCAACGGGGTTATGCCGGGTACGATTACCCATCAGTGGCAGATGTTTGACGGCCTGGCGTGGTTCGATATTCCCGGTGCAACGGGTGTGAGCTTTACGCCCGGAGACGCCGAGGCGAACCTGCCGTTGCGTGCAGTGGTCGGCTTTACCGATGCTCTGGGAGTGCCGGAAATGGTGTTCTCTGCGCCGACTGCTGCCGTCACTCCGGTTAATGACGCGCCAACGGACATCATTGGTACGTTAAGCATCACAGAAAACGCGCTGGACGGTATCAGCGCTGGTGCGGCTATAGGCGTCGATCCAGACTCCACAAGCTTAACCTACAGCCTAGTCGATGATGCAGGTGGCCGCTTCGCCATCAACGCCACAAGCGGTGTCGTCACGGTTGCCGATCGTATAGCGATAGACTTCGAGCAAGCCGCAAGCCATGCTATCCGTGTCGCGGTCAATGACGGTGTCACCACGCTGGAAAAGGATTTCACCGTTACGGTCATCGACGAGTCACCGGAGCAGGTGACAGGTACTGCTGGCGACGAAACCATCCTCGCTGCCATCGGTGACGACTCCCTCGACGGCCTGTCGGGTACAGACACGCTCGCTGCCGGAGTTGGCAACGATACCTACTTCGTGGATGATGTGACCGATGTCGTTACCGAGCTTGCAGGTGAAGGGATCGACACCATCGTCGCCTCGTCTGACTACGCTCTAGGTGCAGGCGTGGATGTCGAAATCCTGCACGCTTCCGATGCTGGCGGCGGTATATCGCTGACCGGAAACGAACTGGCGAACCAGCTGAGCAGTGGCATCAACGACGATGTCCTGTTGGGTGGTAGCGGTAACGATGTCTACCTCGTCAATGGTGCTGGTGACACCGTCCAGGAGGCTGTGGGTGAAGGCAATGACACTGTCATCGCATCCGCGTCCTGGACCCTTGGTGCGGGCCAGGAAGTGGAACTGCTGGAAGCTTCGGATGCTGGCGGCGGGATAACGTTGACCGGTAACGAGCTGGCGAACCAGCTGAGCAGCGGTATCAACGATGATGCCCTGTCAGGCGGTAACGGCGACGACGTTTATCTCGTCAATAGCGCTGGTGACACGGTCCAAGAGGGTGTCGACGAGGGTGACGACAAGGTCATCGCATTAACGTCCTGGACCCTGGGTGCGGGCGAAGAAGTTGAATTGTTGGAAGCTTCGAACTTAGGCGGCGGCATAGCGCTGGTCGGCAATGAACTAAACAACCACCTGAATGGCAGTATCAATGCTGACGCGCTGTCAGGCGGGAATGGCAACGACTTCTTCGTCGTCAAGAGTTCGGATACGACCGTTCACGAGGCGGCGGGTGAAGGCAATGACAGGGTCCTCTCCGTCGTGGACTTCACGCTTGGCGCTGGCGAGGAGGTTGAGACGCTGACGGCTTCCAACTTAGGCGGCGGCATAGCGCTCGGCGGCAACGAACTCGACAACTGGCTTAATGGCAGTATCAACGCTGACGCTCTGTCGGGTGGTGATGGCAATGACACATATATCGTCAAGAGCACGAATACGACCGTTCACGAAGTTACGGGTGAAGGCAATGATAAGGTCATCGCGCGCGTTGACTGGACCCTAAGCGCTGGCGAGGAAGTGGAAGTTTTACAAGCTTCCAGTGTCGGCGGCGGTATTTCTCTGGGCGGTAACGAATTGACCAACCGTCTCTACAGCAGCCTCCAGGACGACATTCTGTCGGGCAATGCCGGTGACGATTTCTACTATGTCAGCCACTCAGCTGTTACCGTTATCGAAGCGGCGGATGAAGGCTATGACAGAATCTTCGTCAATTCGGACTTCTCGCTTGATGCCGGGATGGAGATCGAGGTGCTGCAGGCTTACAATGCCACTGCCGGCCTGTCTTTGAATGGCAATGAGCTTGATAACCGTATCTACGGCGGTGCGCATGATGACATCATCAATGGCGGTGCCGGTTCCGATTTGCTGGTCGGACGGGACGGCGCGGATGTGTTCGTTTTCGCATCCGGTTCGGGCGAGGATCTGGTCGCTGAT
>CALDZQ010000193.1 GCA_937944035.1 uncultured Neomegalonema sp.
GATACCTTCGGCGTTATCAATGCACCCTTGAGCGCGTAAGTGGGGTCAACCGTGGCTCGCCCTGTCGCAATTGCGTAACGGAATACTGACCCGGCCAGAGAGCGCATACGGCGCGTGGTTTCGTATTTGCCTGTGGCTTCAAGTTCTCGAAGCAGGGCGAGGATTTCTGGCGCTTCGATTTCGGCGATGGGCCTGTCGGCAAAGTGGCCTTGCGTGAATTCGAGCAACCATCGAATCTTCTTCAGCGTGATCGCCGCGCGGCCTTCCTTCTCCAGCTTCGCAACATAGTCCTTGCTGAGCGTATCGAAAGTGTTGGCACGTTCCACTTTCGCCTCGCGGCGCTGGGCGCGCTTCGCTTGGCTGGGGTCGATCCCGTCAAACAGTTTTGCCTTCGCCTCATCGCGCTTGATACGGGCCTTCTTCAGCGTGGTAACGGGGTATGGGCCGAAGGAGAGCAGCTTTTCCCGTCCATCAAAGCGGTATTTCAAACGCCAGAGCCGGGAGCCTGTCGGCGTGATTTGGAGGTGAAGCCCGCCTCCGTCGAACAGTTTGTACGGACTGTCTGCGGGTTTCGCGTTCCGAATAGCGCTGTCTGTCAGGGGCATGGGACCCTCAGAGGCTTGTTTGAGATACCCCCAATTATACCCCCCAAACAGATTTGCTGTCACGATATGTTATTGAACGGCATCGGATTCAAAACCCCGGAATTCTGTGGGTTTTCGCGGCTTGGCGAACGTCTCGGAACAACTCTGAATAAGATAATGGTGCCCAGAAGAGGACTCGAACCTCCACGACCTTTCGATCACTGCGACCTGAACGCAGCGCGTCTACCAATTCCGCCATCTGGGCAACGGAACACCCGATTAGTGGGGGGAGCGGGGTGTGTCAAGCGCCTGTGAGGGCTTCGGTGTAAATAGTGCGTTTATTCGATAAGCCGTGCGCGGAAGGCGGGGTCGGGGAGGGCGCAGAGGTTGCCTTTGCCGAACATCGCGTAGCGGTTTCTTGCGACGCGTGCGTAGAGCCAGTCGCGGACGGGACGGGGCAGAATCGCGAGGGTGCGCAGGATGTGGCCCCGGCCGCCCAGGCGGCGGCCCAAGCGGATGATTGCGGTGGAATCGCTGTGGGCGATGCCGTCCTCCAAGAAAATCCAACTGGCGGGATCATCCGGCGCCATATCGTAATGGTGCAGGATCGCACGGCCCAGCGGCGATTGTATCGGGCAGATTCTCATGGTTCCGCTGTGGTCGAGGCGGTGGATCATCCGTGCGCTGAAGCTGCACAGAGCGCAATCGCCATCCATGAAGGCGATCGGGGCGGAATCGTCGAAATCGGGAATTCCGGGGGCGGTGCGGTAGCTGTAAGAGGTTGACATGATTGGATATTAGCGCAGTGGTGCGGCTTTGGCGTCGTGTGGCTTTGTCGCACGCGCTGTCTGTGGCGATTTGCGATTCAGGGTAATCACAAGCTGCCTGAATATTCCCTGAAGTTGGTGTTTTTCACAGAGCGGTAAATCTTTATAGCGTTTTCAAGGGCAATGGGTTCATTGCCCGACTCGGAAAACACGCCAAAACAAGAAGTTAGACTATCCGGAATGATCCTTATATCGTTCAGGATGGTCTAAGGTCTTAGCATCAGTTTATCGCCCGCGAAAGTGTAGCTGCTGATGCGGTTGAGGAAGCTCATGCCGAGCAGGGCGGTGTCCAGGTTTCCCTCTTCGGAGACGGAGGCGCGGACATTGGTGACGGTGATGCCGCCGATGTCGAGGGATTCGATGACGATAGGGGCCGCGTAGGCGGTTCCGTTCGCGGTGCGCACAACCTGACTGAAGGCCAGATTTGCAGGGTCAAAGCCCAGCTTTTCAGCGTCGCGATAGGGCAGCACCACATCGGACGCGCCGGTGTCGATCAGGAAGAAATTCGGCTCGCCATTAACCATCGCGCGGGTCGAGAAATGACCGTTGCGGCCTTTGGTGAGGATGACCTCGCCGTTTTCGGTGGTTTGCGGGACGGCGGGAAGCAACTCGGATTGCAGGCGGCCCACAACGCCGTCGGGGTTGCTGCGATAACTGTATGCGAGCATCAGCAGAATCAGCAATCCGCCCCAGATGGCGGCGTATTTGAGCAATTTTGCGATGGGCGTGTTGCCGCTGCGCCCGAAGAACAGGAACGCCAGCAGGAGCATCATGTAGAATACGCCCATCATCTTGTCGAAATCCTGCGTGACGCCGGAATCAACCGCGCCGCATCCGGTGAGGGTGGCGAGGGCGAAGAGGGGGATGAGGCGTTTCATGCTAATACCAACCGATTTCATAAAATTCCGCTGCCCCGCACACCGATGCCGGGCCTGTTGCATCAACGCGCCCCGTTTAAGGAGACCCCGCAGCAAGTGTGCGGAAGGTGCTTCTTTGGGGCCGTAAATCACGTATCCGTCCGCAGATTGGGATTTTTGCGTCTTGTCTCTGGCGCGATTTCCGAGTCGGTAAGCCTGTCGGCTTCCCTCGAAATCGCTCTGGCTCTTCCCCCCTTACGCTTCATCGGCGTCTTGTCGACTTGGATGGCGCGGGCGGGGAGGTCGTCCATGATCGTGCGGCGTTGCGCTGGTGAGTAGCGCGACCACGCGGCGATCTCGGCTCCGGTACGGTAACAGCCCATGCACAGGCGTGCGGCGGGGTGCATCAGGCAGATTTTGATGCACGGCGATTCGATCTCGTCGCGCTGCCATATGTTGTCTGTCGGGGTGCTGCTCATACCAAGTATTTAAGCCTGCGCCGTGAGGACCGCAAGTCGGTCGATGGCCCCTTGCAGGATGAAGGCGGCGGCGTGGGCGTCGATGCGGGCGGCGCGCTTTGCGCGGCTGAGATCGGCGTCGATCATCGCGCGCTCGACGGCGACGGTGGAAAGGCGCTCGTCCCAGAACAGGGTCGGGATGTCAATGATCTGCTCAAGACTGCGGGTGAAGGCGCGCACGGATTGCGCGCGGGGGCCGGCATCACCCTCCATGTTGACGGGCATTCCGATGACGAATCCGGCGATGGTGCGGCCCTCCATCAGGGTTTTGAGGCGCGCGGCGTCTTTGGCGAATTTTTGACGCTCGATGGTTTCTAACGGTGAGGCGAGCGAGCGGCGCTCGTCGCTGACGGCGACGCCGATGGTTTTTGTGCCCGGATCAAGGCCGATCAACGCCCCCGACTTGCCGATGGCACTCAGGAAGTCTTCGGGGGTTTTATAGAGCATTTATCGGGCGGCCTCTTGTATCTGTTCCAGCGCTGACTTGTCGGTTTTATGGGCCTCTGTTGCCGCTTTTATGGCGGCGTCGCGGTCGTCGGTACGTCCCATAACGGTATAGGCGCGGATCAGACGCAACCATCCGGCGAGGTCTGACGGGTCATCCGCAAGGCGGGCGGCGAGACCCTCGACCATGCTGTTAATCATGGATTGGCGGTCTTCGGCGGACATCTCCGAGGCGGCTTCGACCTGTGCGGCGTCGGGGCCGGGGGCGCTGGCAGGCGCGGTTTTCGGCGGTTTCGGGGGGGCGATGCCCAGCTCCAACGCGGCTTCGGAGGCGCGCTGGTAGACCATCACCGCCCAAGGCGCGCCCTCAGGGGCGTCACTCAGCAGCGCAATCCATAGGCTGTGCGCCTGCTCCAACTCGCCGCGCTGGGCGAGGGCCATCGCCTTGAAATGGCGCAAACGCGGGTCTTCGGCATCGCGTTGCAGGCCCAGATCGATGGCGGTTTCACCCTCCGGTGAGATATAGCCCTGCGTCGCCTGCATCATGCTTTCGGCCATTTCTGCAAATATTTCAGCAGGTTGGTCGGGGTCTGTCTCTATCAGGTTCGCGTATTCACGCCAGCTTTCGGCGTGGCGCTCGACCCCGCTCAGGGAGCGGGCGAGGAGCAGGCGGCCGCGCGTGTCCTTGGGGGTGACGGCCAGTCTTTCCTTAACCTTTTCAATGAGATCGGCAAAACGCTGTGCCTCCGGGGACAGGGGCGGGGCGGGCGTTCCGGCGCGTTCCTCCTCGATCAAAGCCTCCGCCTGTGCCTGTGCGGGGCGTTGAGCGAGTTGGGCGGC
>CALDZQ010000194.1 GCA_937944035.1 uncultured Neomegalonema sp.
GCCGCGAGGGCGAAGGCGGCGGCTTCGGCGAGGATTGTGCCGCCGCCCGCCATCGCGTTTTCGCGCATCCGGTCCGCGTCCGCCTCCAGCGATACCGCGATGTCTTGGGCGTGGCGCAGGGCGGCCCCTGTGGCCATCACCATCTGCGGCAGGATCATCCATTCGAGCGCCCAAGCGGTTGAGTCGCGCTCCTCCGCATGGATCAGTGCCTGATGCGCGCCGCCGATTTGGGTGGCGTTGAAACGGGCGAGGGTTACGAGGGTTTCCGCCGCGACAGGGTTGGATTTTTGCGGCATCGTTGACGATCCGCCGCCCCGCCCCGCGCGGACTTCGCCGATTTCTGAGCGGCTGAGCAGGATCAGATCGCCACCCGTCTTGCCCAGCACCCCCGTGAGAAGCGACAGCCATCCGGCCAGCTCGACCAGTGTATCGCGCTCGCTGTGCCAGGGTTTGGGCGGACAGCCGAGATCGAGTTTGCGCGCCAGTGCCGCCATCACGGCGATGCCGTCCTGTCCGAAAACGCCCAACGTGCCCGATGCGCCGCCGAGTTGGACGACCAGCAGGCGGGGCTTTAACGCCGCCAGCCGGTCGCGACATCGCTGCAACGGCGCGATCCATCCGGCGATGCGCAGGCCGAAGGTGGTCGGGGTTGCGATTTGTGAGCGGGTGCGGGCGGCCATGATTGTGTGCGCGTGGCGGTCCGCTTCGACGCAGAGCGCTGCGATAAGCGTATCAAGCCGTGCTTCGATGATCGTGAGCGCGGCGCGCAGCCGCAGGATCAGAGCGGTGTCGATCACGTCTTGCGAGGTTGCGCCCCAGTGAATGAACTGGCCCGCCTGCCCGCCGACATGCGTCCGCAACGCCTTGACCAGCGCGGGGATCGGGACGCCCGCAGCGGTGAAGCCGTCGCGCAGGGTGGCGGGTGCAATGCGGCAGTTGCCCAGCGATTGCGCTATCCGTGCCGCAGCATCGGCAGGGATGATGCCCAGCGCGCCCTCAACCTGTGCCAGCGCCGCCTCGAACGTGACCATCGCGGCGATTTCGGCCTCGTCCGAGAAATGCGTTGCCAGTTCATTATCGCCGAACAAACCGCCAGACAGCGGGGAGTCGAACGGCGAGACCGCCATCAGGCCGCTCTCAATTCAAGGATTGCGCGGGCCTGGGCGGGGGTTGCGACGGGGCGCTCGTATTTTTCGCACAGGTCAACGCAGCGTTGAATCAGCGCGGCATTGGACGGCGCAAGACGGTCTTTGTCGAGCCGCACATTATCTTCCAGCCCCGCCCGCGTATGTCCCCCGGCGGCAATGCTCCACTCGTTCAACACGATCTGGTTCGGCCCGATCCCCGCGCCGCACCATTGCGCATCGGGGATCAGACGCCGGACCGTCTTGATATAATAATCGAAAACATCGCGATCCACAGGCATCGCGTTCTTCACGCCCATCACGAACTGCACGTACAGCTTGCCGGGGATGCGCCCGTCTTTGTTCATTGCCGCCGCGTGGTGGATATGGCTGAGGTCAAACGCCTCGATTTCAGGCTTGATCGCGTAGGTCCGCATTTCGGAGACCAGCCATTCGACCAATTCCGGCGGGTTCTCGTACACCCGTGTCGGGAAGTTGTTCGAGCCGACCGAGAGCGAGGCCATGTCCGGACGCAGCGGCAGCATTCCGCCGCGCTCACGCCCCGCGCCGGAGCGTCCGCCCGTGGAAAGCTGGACGATCATGCCGGGGCAGTGCTTTTCGATCCCCTCCTTGAGGCGGGCGAATTTTTCGGGATCGGAACTGGGGGTTTGGTCGTCATTGCGGACATGGCAATGGGCGATGGCAGCGCCCGTCTCGAAGGCTTCATGGGTGCTTTCGATTTGCTCGGCCACCGTGATCGGCACGGCGGGGTTGGCGGCCTTGGTCGGGACGGAACCTGTGATGGCGACGCAGAGGATGCAAGGGTTGCTCATGTCAGGCTCCTAAATATCGAAGAAAATCGTCTCACGCCCGCCCTGCAAGCGGACATCAAAGCGGTACGCGCCCTGCCCCGTCTTTTCAGCGATCAGCGTCGGTATCCGGTTTTTATGCTCCAGCCGCGTCAGCACCGGGTCTTCGGTATTTGCGGCATCCTCGTCGGGGAAGTATATCCGCGTGTGCAGGCCCGTGTTAATGCCGCGCGCGACGATCCACAGCGTGATGTGCGGGGCCATCATGCGCCCGTCTTTGAAGGGCACGCGGCCCGGTTTGATCGTCTCGAACACCCATTCGCCCGTGGCGTAATCGCCCGCTTTGCGTCCCCATCCGGTGAAATGGGGATCGGCTTGCCCGCGCGGGTCGTTGCCGGGGTAGAGGCCCGCCGCATCCGCTTGCCATATCTCGACCATCACGTCTTTCAGGGGCGCGTCCATGCCGTCGAAGACTGTGCCGCAAAGCGTAATGCGCGTCCCTTGGGTCTGTTCATCGACCATCCGCGCGCCGAGGTCTTCGGGGTAGACGCCGTTGATGCCGCAGAAATTGGGGGTGCAGCCGATATGCACATACGGTCCGGCGGTCTGTGAGGGGCTTTCTTTGAGATAGGGAAGCTTTTGCATCAGTTGCCCTCCATCCGGTTCTCGAACACCGTTGACCGCCGCCCGCGCAGGACGATGTCGAAGCGGTACGCGCGTGCGTCCATAGGGATTGTCGCTTGCGGATCATAAAGGGCCGTGAGGCTGTCGATGGCGTCCTGAGACGGGATCGTGCGGACAATCGGGCAGAGCGCAATCATCGGATCGCCCTCGAAATACATCTGTGTGATAAGGCGTTGCGCAAAGCCGGAGCCGAACACAGAAAAATGGATATGCGCGGGGCGCCAGTCGTTCGGGCCGTTCGGCCACGGATATGCGCCGGGCTTGATCGTGCGGATTGCGTAGCTACCATCCCCGCCCGTCAGCACCCGCCCGCAGCCGCCGAAATTGGGATCGAGGGCGGCGAGATAGCTTTCCTTCGCATGACGATAGCGCCCGCCCGCGTTGGCTTGCCAAACCTCCAGCAGCGCGCCCGGCACGCCGCGCCCGTTTTCGTCCTGGACCCGCCCGTGGACGATGATCCGCTGGCCGATTGGCATCTCGCCGGGTTTGGCGAAGTTGAGGATCAGGTCGCCGTCGAGCGGGCCGAGCTGATGATGGCCGAAGACGGGTCCGGTCATCTCTGACAGCGTGTTGTCCAGCGACAGGGCCGCGCGGGTCGGAGAGCGCAGGATGGAGCTTTTGTAACCGGCGCTGTAAGCGGGCGGATGGCGCGCGGGATCGCGTTGGAAGAAGGGTCCGCCGGTCATAGCGCGACGCCCATTTCGGCGTAGGTTTGCTTCATCACTTTGAACGCACGGTTCGCCGCCGGAACGCCCGCGTAGACGGCGACGTGCATCATGGTTTCGCGCAGGTCTTCCGGTGTTGCGCCCGTGTTGGCGCTGGCCCGCACATGCATCGCGACCTCGTCCCAATGGCCCAGCGCGGCGAGTAAGGCGAGGGTTATCATCGAGCGTTCGCGGTCCGTGAGGCCGTCGCGCGCCCAGACCGACCCCCACGCGCCCTCGGTGATGAAGCGCTGGAACGGTTCGTCGAATCCGGTTTCAGCGGCCTCGGCCCGATCAACATGGGCGTCCCCCAGCACGGCGCGGCGGGTGGCCGTGCCTCTATCAAATTGCTCGCTCATGCAGCCAAATTGGGCCGGATATGCATCATCATGCAAGCGGAACCTCGCGGAAGGTGGGCAATTGCTTGTGGGCTGTCAGGATTCCGGGGGGTATCCATTCTTGTTCCTTCAGAGATGATCTCTCTGTCAATCGGGTCTGGATTGTCAGCCTTCGCAGACAATGACACCGTCTCTGATGCCAGTTTTTGAATGATCCCCAGTTTGGTAAGCATTTCGACATTTCCGGATTGCAATCAGGCCCAATGTGCTGTTGCTGGTCAGCCGGATTCAGGCGGTGTGAGAGACCGGAAATGGCAGACGAATTTGACTTTATCATTGTCGGTGCGGGCTCTGCGGGAGCGGCGCTGGCGGCGCGCCTTACCGAAGGTGGCCTTTACACCGTACTGGTGCTGGAAGCGGGCGGGTCGGATCGCAATTTCTGGGTCCAGATGCCGCTCGGCTACGGCAAGGTCTATTATGACGGGCGGGTGAACTGGAAATACACCACCGAACCTGTGCCCGGCCTGAACGGCAAACCCAGCTACTGGCCGCGCGGGAAGGTGCTTGGCGGGTCCAGCTCGATCAATGCGATGGTTTATGTGCGCGGCCACCGCCGTGATTATGAGGCGTGGGGCGCGGTTGCGCAGGGCTGGTCATGGTCTGACATCGCACCCGTCTTCAAGCGGATGGAAAGCTGGAGCGGCGGGACGGATGACCTGCGCGGGGGGGACGGGCCGCTGGCGGTGTCGGACGTGTCCGCGCAGGCGCATCCGACGTGCGCGCATTACTACGATGCCGCCCGCGAGATCGGTCTTGCCGTTAATCCCGACTATAACGGCGCGGATATGGAGGGGGCGGCGTCTTACCAGATTACCACAAAAAACGGCCTGCGGGCGTCTGCCGCGCGGTGCTATCTGCGCCCGGCGATGAAGCGGGCGAATCTGCGGGTGGAAACGAAGGCTCAGGCGACGCGGGTTTTGATGGCGGGCAAGCGGGCGACGGGGGTTGAATACCGCCAACACGGACAGCTCAAAACCGCCACCGCGCGGCGGGAGGTTATTCTGTGCGGGGGGGCGGTGAACTCGCCGCAATTGCTGCAACTGAGCGGGATTGGTCCCGCTGCGTTGCTGGCGCGGCATGGGATTGCGCCCGTGTACGATGCACCGGAAGTAGGGCAAAATCTGCAAGACCATCTCGGCTATGACCATCTGTACCGTGCCACCGTGCCAACGCTGAACCAGAACCTGCGGCCGTGGTGGGGCAAGCTGCGCGCGGGGGTGCAGTTTTTGCTGATGCGCACCGGGCCGCTGTCGCTCAGTCTCAATCAGGCGGGCGGGTTCGTGACGCTGACGGAGGGGAGCGACTGGCCGGATATTCAGCTTTATTTCTCGCCGCTCAGCTATACCCGCGCGCCCGTGGGCACGAGGCCGCTGATGTCGCCGGACCCGTTCCCCGGTTTTCTGCTGGGCTTTAATCCGTGCCGCCCTACCAGTCGCGGGCATATGGGCATCCGTTCGGCTGATCCGTTTGAGGCGATGGAGATTCATCCGAACTATCTGGATACCGAAGACGACCGGGCGCTGATGCTGGCCGGAACGCGGCTGATCCGGCGGTTGGCGGATACGGATGCGCTGCAAAGCATTATCGACACGCGGATGGTTCCGCCTGCGGGCACGGATTCCGACGCTGACCTGCTGGAGCATATCCGCGACAATGCGTGGACCGTG
>CALDZQ010000195.1 GCA_937944035.1 uncultured Neomegalonema sp.
CGGGGCGGGGCGGCCCGCACGCTTGCGATGCAGCTTTCTATTCTGACGGTCGAACGCGCGGCGCTTCAGGCGATTGTGCAGACGGCGGTTCACGCCAATATCGGCGTTGACGGTGTCGTTTCTTCCAGCGTTGCGAGCGGCGTAACTTGCCTTACGAATGATGAATTAGACCTCGGCACGGTTTGCATCGATATGGGTGCATCCGTCACAAGCTTTGCGAGTTTCCGGCGTGGGCATTTCCACCGCGCCGATGTCGTGCCGCTCGGCGGTGAACGCATCACCCGCGATCTTGCGGCGGCAATGGATGTGTCGCGCAACGAGGCCGAGGAACTGAAAGTGCGTGCGGGGGGGCCGGTGTCTGCCGATCCGTCAATTCTCGGCGGCGCGGGCGCGGCGGAGACGTCGACGCTATTGGTCGGGGTCGTCAGACCGCGTTTGGAAGAAACGTTCGAGATGGTTCGTCTGCTTTTGAAGGATGAGGAGACAAGACCCGTCGTTCTGACGGGCGGCGCCAGTCGCTTGCCCGGCGTGATCGAGGTTGCCCGCGCCGTCCTCGGGCGCCGTGCGCGTCTCGGCAAATCACTTCGCGTAGCCGGTTCGCGAACCGACGCATCGGGGCCGGAATTTTCGACCGCGCTCGGTATGCTCGCCTATGCCATCCGATCCGACCGGAATCCGTGGTCCGAATCGATGAAAATTGTCGCAAATTCTGAACAAAGATTTAACGGTGTGCTGGATTGGCTTCGCCGAAATTGGTGAGATATTACTTTAAGAAACCACATGTTAAGTGACGGTTAACTATGAATTTCTTGTGGCCAAACGTGGTTAATTCGGTATTTAATCGAATCACAATAAGAGCAGTAAAAAAACAACTCTAAATACAGGTAATAACATGGCTTTGAATCTGGGCGCGCTCGATGAGCGCGAGCTGAAGCCGAAGATCACTGTCTTCGGTGTCGGCGGTGCTGGCGGTAACGCTGTCAACAACATGATCGCAAACAACCTCGAGGGCGCGGACTTCGTCGTTGCGAACACGGATGCTCAGGCGATCGAGGGTTCTTCTGCCCCGCGCCGCATTCAGCTCGGAAACGAAGTTACCGCCGGTTTGGGCGCGGGCATGCGGCCCGAGGTTGGCCGCGAGGCTGCTGAAGAAACAATCGACGAAATTATTGATCACCTGTCCGGCGCAAACATGTGCTTCATCACTGCCGGTATGGGCGGTGGAACGGGAACCGGCGCTGCGCCGGTCATCGCAAAAGCCGCACGCGAGCTTGGGGTTCTGACCGTCGGTGTCGTAACCAAGCCGTTCTCGTTCGAGGGCGGTCGCCGCGGTGCACTGGCCGATCAGGGTATCGAAGAGCTTCAGCAATATGTTGATACGCTGATCGTTATTCCGAACCAGAACCTCTTCCGCATCGCGACGGAAAACACCACGATCATGGATGCCTTCAAACTGGCGGATGACGTTCTGTATCAGGGCGTAAAGGGTGTAACCGATCTGATGGTTATGCCGGGCCTCATCAACCTCGACTTTGCGGATGTGCGCACGGTCATGGGTGAGATGGGCAAAGCGATGATGGGAACGGGCGAAGCCGAAGGCGATACCCGCGCTGTTGAAGCCGCTGAAAAAGCGATCGCCAACCCGCTGCTCGACGATGTATCCCTCGCCGGAGCGCGTGGTGTGCTGATTAACATCACCGGCGGCCACGACCTGAAATTGTTCGAGGTTGACGAAGCGGCCAGCCGCATCAAGCAGGAAGTCGATCCGGGCGCAAACATCATCGTTGGCTCGTGCTTCGACGAGAGCCTCAAAGGCCAGATGCGTGTATCCGTTGTCGCGACGGGCATCGAGTCCGAAGAGATTGTTCGCGCCGAGATCGAACCTTCGCGTGCCGGACGCCGTCGTGCGATCCCCGCACCACGCTACGCCAGCGAAAACCGCGACCAAAAAGACATCAGTTCCGGCACACGCCACGCGGTTCGTCAGGCTGTCAGCTCAAACGCTGTCGCCGCTGAAAGCGCGGAAGTCGCTGAACCTGAAGTTCAGGAAGTGATGAAAGCAACCGGCACGGATGGCATCCAAACCGAAATGACGATGGGCAGCCCGATGGTCTCGACCCAACGCCAGTCGGTCGCCACCGTAATCGATCCGTCAGTCGCGGAAACCGCCAGCGCGGCTCCGGCTCAGGAAGCTCCTATGACAGCGCGGGCGGGCCTCAGCCTGATCCGCCGCGTCGCTGACAGCTTCACGCGCCACACCGAGCCTGCACCGGCGAAACCGGCTCCTTTTAAAGAGGAAACGATTGAAGGCGGCAAACAAGAAGATGAGGACGCACTGCAAATCCCCGCATTCCTGCGTCGTCAAGCGAACTGATACCAGCCTCGCATTGTTGATGTAAAAAAGGCGGAGCAAATGCTCCGCCTTTTTTATTACTTGGAGTCCTCTCCGTCCGAGGGCTTGCTTCTCAGGGAAAATCTTACCCCATCCTCACCAGCACATGCCGTTTTTTACCCGCCGAGAGCTTACGCGCAGTCGAAAAATCATCCACTGACAGCATCAACCCGGCATCAGTGACCAATTCGTCATCCAGCCGCGCCCCGGAATCGGCGATCAGGCGCTTCGCTTCCTTGCCCGTCCCAACCAGCCCGGCGCGCATGAACACCTGCCCGATGGACATACCATCGCCCACATCCGCCGCGCTGAAAGTCACGGTCGGCAAATCCTCGGACAATGCACCCTGCTCAAAGGTCTGACGCGCCGCCTCTTCAGCTTGCGCCGCCGCCTCCACACCGTGGCACAGCGTTGCCACCGCTGTCGCCAGCACTTTTTTCGCCTCGTTGATTTCAGCCCCTTCCAGCGCCTCCAACCGCGCGCATTCCTCCAGCGGCAACTCGGTGAACAGGCGCAGGAAACGCCCCACATCAGCGTCCATCGTGTTGCGCCAGAACTGCCAGAACTCAAACGGGCTGCGCATCTCCGCGTTCAGCCAAACGGCCCCGTCCGCACTCTTGCCCATCTTCGTGCCATCCGCCTTGGCGATCAGCGGCGTGGTGATCCCGAACAACTCTGCCTGCTCGACCCTGCGGCCCAGCTCCATCCCGTTGATAATATTGCCCCATTGATCCGACCCGCCCAGCTGCAAACGGCAGCCTGTCCGGCGGTACAGCTCGACAAAATCATACGCCTGCAAAAGCATATAGTTGAATTCGAGGAACGTCAGCGGCTGCTCACGATCAAGGCGCAGGCGCACAGAATCGAACGTCAGCATCCGGTTGATCGTGAAATGCGGCCCGTATTCACGCAGAAAATCGATGTAGTTGAGATGATCCAGCCAATCGGCATTATCAACCATCACAGCATCCGTCGGACCATCACCAAACGTCATATATTTCTCGAAAACCGAGAAAATCCCGCGCTTGTTTTCGGCAATTCCCGCGTTGTCGAGCATCTTACGCGTATCATCACGCCCCGACGGATCACCCACCTTGGTCGTGCCGCCGCCCATCAGAACAATCGGCTTATGCCCGGTTTTCTGCATCCAGCGCAGCATCATAATCTGCAACAGCGACCCGACATGCAGGCTGGGGGCCGTGCAGTCAAAACCGATATAGGCCGGAACGACACCCGCGCTCATCACGGCGTCCAGCCGTTCGAGGTCGGTACAATCTTTCATAAACCCGCGCGTTTGCATCACACGCAGGAATTCCGCTTTCGGCTGGTAAGTCATCGGCTTGATCCTTTAGATTACGGCACGGTGCATAGCGCGAACCGTGCAGGGAAGGAAACCCCGATGACAAACCGCTTTGATCCGCTCTGGTCACTTGGCCTGATGTCCGGCACATCGATGGACGGGATCGACGCGGCGATGCTGCTGACGGATGGTGAGACGATTTCGGAATTCGGCGCATCAGCTGAGTTCGCCTATCTCGATGATGAGCGCGCCGCGATCGCGGTTGCACTGGAACACGGCTTCGCATGGCGCACCGCTCCTGATGATCGTTTGCGCGTGGCGGAGGACGCGGTGATCCAATCCCACGCCGCCGCCGTTGCCCGTCTGCTATGCGGTGAAGGCGCACAGCCCGGCCTGATCGGCTTTCACGGCCAAACCATCGCCCACAGCCCGGCTGAAGGCTGGACATGGCAGATCGGCGACGGAGCCATACTCGCAAAAGCCGTCAACCGCCCCGTGGTTTGGGATTTTCGTTCGGCGGATATGGTCGCGGGCGGCGAAGGCGCACCACTGGCCCCGTTCTTTCACTTCGCACTCGCGAAGCATATCGGCGCAACCGAGCCGCTGGCTTTCCTGAATATCGGCGGCGTGGCCAATGTTACATGGATCGATCCGCGAAAGACCGCGCCCGAAGAGGACGGCGCATTGCTGGCGTTCGACACCGGACCCGGTAATGCCCTGCTCAACGACTGGATGACCCGCCACGGCCGCGAACCGCTGGATCGTGACGGGGGCGAGGCCGCAAAAGGCAGCGTCGCGACGGCTCTGCTCGCCGCTAACGCGACGACAGAATTCCTCGCCCGCACCCCGCCCAAATCCCTTGACCGCAACGAGTTCGCCCTGACGCTCGACCGGATCAGCGATCTTTCTCTCCCCGACGGAGCCGCCACGCTGACCGCGTTAACCGCCGAATGTATAGCCCGGGCGCAAAAGCATATGCCAACACCGCCCGCGCGGTGGTTGGTTTGCGGCGGCGGCAGGCGTAACCCTGTGATGATGCAAATGCTGTCAGACCGCCTCAGCGCCCCGGTGGAGGCGGTTGAATCCGTCGGGCTGAATGGAGATACGCTGGAGGCTCAGGCCTTCGCCTACCTCGCCGTGCGCGCCTCGCGCGGCCTGCCGCTCAGCGCACCGGACACAACCGGATGCGCGAGACCTTTAACCGGTGGAAAAATCAGCCGGCCGTGAAAGCGGCCTGCGAATTACCGCCCCGCATCACCGCCATCAATCGCACTCATACGGGTATGGACGTACTCGGTGACCGTGCCGATCATCTCTTCCATGCCCTTGTCGTAGAAGTGGTTCGCCCTCCCGACAACGTCATGGGTGATCGTAATTCCCTTTTGCGCCTTCAACTTCGCGACAAGCTTCACAATGTCGTCCGGCGGCGCAACGCGGTCGCCATCGCCGTTGATGATCAGTCCCGAAGAAGGGCACGGCGCGAGGAAGCTGAAATCATACATATTCGCGGGTGGCGAGACGCTCACAAAACCGCTGATCTCAGGACGGCGCATCAACAGCTGCATCGAAATCCACGCACCGAATGAGAAACCGGCAACCCAGCATTGGCGGGCATTGGGGTTCAGCTCTTGCAAATAGTCCAGCGCCGACGCCGCATCGGACAACTCGCCTATACCCGCATCAAACTCGCCCTGCGAGCGGCCAACACCGCGAAAATTAAACCGCAGCACGGAGAAGCCAAGCTCGTGCAGCGCATAGTAAAGGTTGTAAACAACCTTGTTGTTCATCGTCCCGCCAAACTGCGGATGCGGATGCAAC
>CALDZQ010000196.1 GCA_937944035.1 uncultured Neomegalonema sp.
CCGGGCCAGACAATGCTGGCCGATGCGGGGGATGCGCGCTGGGCCAGCCTGACGCTGGAGGCGATGGCCGACGGCATGTGCGATGCGGCGATCCTGATGCGCTACGAGGTCGCCCTGCGCCCCGAAGCCCAGCAATCGCCCGAATGGCTCGCCGCGCAGGACGCCAAACTCGACGGCGCGCTGGATGCGTTGGAGGGCCACTGGGCCGCGCATCTGTCCGGCCCCGCCGATCTGGGCCAAGTCGCCATCTGCTGCGCGCTCGGTTATCTCGACCTTCGCTTCCCCGACAAAGACTGGCGCGCCGGACGCCCCGGCCTCACCGCATGGTACGCCCGCTTCTCCACCCGCAAAGCCGCCATCGCGACCAATCCATCGGCCTGAGGGGGCTGGCAAAGGCAGCGCGCAGCCTTACTTCCCTCCCCGCAACCGATGGAGCCAGCAATGACTGATAATACCACCCTCGCCGCCGGAAAAACCGCGCAACACCTTCGCCATGCGGTCGAGTCCATCGACGCGGCTTTCGGCGCGGGCCACGCCGCCGCCAATCCGGCCCTTGTCGCGGCCTTCCTGCAATCGGCCTCCATCGAGACCGCCATCCTTTCCGGCGAAGCAACCGTCGAAGTGTTGGAGGCCCGCATCGAACGCGCCACCGAGCGCGTCTGCAAAGCAATGGAAAACCTCCGCCCCCGTATCTTCGGCTGATTACGCCGCCACCCGCCTCAACGTCAGATTCAACCGTCCGCCACCCGCCAACAGCGCGCTCTCGCCGTATTTGATCCGGTCGATCCCGTGAAACGCGAGGCGCTTGTCACCCTCCAGCGCCATCACATCGCCGGACCCCAGCCAGAACGAGCGCGTCGGCGCTTTGCGCTCCGTCCCGCCGATCCTGAACAGCGCCGGATCACCCAGCGAGATCGACACCACCGGATAGCCGAAATCCGCCTCGTCCCGATCCTGATGCAAGCCCATCCGCGCGCCCTCGCGGTAATGGTTGATGAGACAGCAATCGGGGTCCACCCGCGTCTCAAACCGTCGCCACGCGGCCAGCGCCAAAGCGGGTATCGCCGGAAAAGCCGCCCCCGTTTGCGGATGCGTCTCGATATAGCGATAGCCCTTGCGGTCCGAAAACCAACAAAACCGTCCCGCTGCGGTAATTTGCACCGACATCGGTTTGCCCCATCCCGTCATCGGCGAAAACGGCGGCGCAATCCGCGCAACCTCCCGCAAATCATTGAGCAATTCCTGTTGCTGCACAGGATCAAGAAATCCCCGTACCACCGGAATTCCGTGCAGTGTTTCGGCATTCCCGAAAAACTCCGTCATATCTTTGCCCCACTCGGCTTGAAGCCCTCTTAACACACGCTTATATAGCCCTCGAAATCGAGCGCTATGCTCACCAATCCAAATAGGAAGCCAAACAGCGGCGCCGATCACGGACCGCACCCGGCTTTGCTGATCGAGGAAAAACATGTCGAAAGTAATCGGAATTGACCTTGGGACCACAAACTCCTGCATTGCGATCATGGATGGCAGTGCCGCACGGGTAATCGAAAACGCCGAAGGCGCGCGCACGACGCCGTCGATGGTGGCGTTCACGGGCGAGGGTGAGCGCCTCGTCGGACAATCGGCAAAGCGTCAGGCTGTCACCAACCCGCAGGACACCCTGTTTGCCGTCAAGCGCCTGATCGGCCGCCGCTATGACGATCCGGCTGTCAGCAAAGACAAGGGCATGGTCCCTTACAAGATCGTTGACGGCG
Source organism: uncultured Neomegalonema sp. (assembly GCA_937944035.1). Lineage (GTDB taxonomy): Bacteria > Pseudomonadota > Alphaproteobacteria > Rhodobacterales > Rhodobacteraceae > JAHDDY01. The sequence goes on from CALDZQ010000196.1 coordinate 1,758, forward strand.
GCAATGGCGATGCATGGGTGCAGGCATCGGGCGAGAAATATTCCCCCGCACAAGTTTCGGCCTTCATCCTTCAGAAAATGAAGGAAACCGCTGAATCCTATCTCGGCGAGCCGGTATCGCAGGCGGTTATCACCGTCCCCGCCTACTTCAACGACCAGCAGCGTCAGGCAACCAAAGACGCGGGCAAGATCGCCGGCCTCGAAGTGCTGCGCATCATCAACGAGCCGACCGCTGCGGCGCTCGCTTACGGTCTCGACAAGTCTGAAGGCAAAACCATCGCCGTTTATGACCTTGGCGGCGGCACGTTCGACGTATCGATCCTTGAGATCGGCGACGGCGTCTTTGAAGTGCGCGCAACCAACGGTGATACGTTCCTCGGCGGTGAAGACTTTGACCTTCGCATCGTCGAATTCCTCGCCAGCGAATTCAAAAAAGAGCAGGGCATTGATCTGAAGAAAGATCCCCTCGCGCTGCAACGCCTCAAAGAAGCGGCCGAGAAAGCCAAGACCGAATTGTCTTCGTCCACGCAGACCGAAATCAACCTGCCGTTCATCACGGCGGATGCGTCCGGCCCGAAGCACCTCGCGATCAAACTCTCGCGCTCAAAGCTGGAATCGCTGGTCGAAGACCTTGTGAAGCGCACCCTTGATCCGTGTAAAGCGGCCCTCAAAGATGCGGGCATGACCCCTAAAGACATCGACGAGGTCGTTCTCGTCGGCGGCATGACGCGTATGCCTAAAATCAACGAGGTCGTGAAAGAGTTCTTCGGCAAGGAGCCGCATAAAGGCGTGAACCCTGATGAGGTTGTCGCGATGGGCGCGGCCATTCAGGCCGGTGTTCTGCAAGGCGATGTGACCGATGTTGTCCTGCTCGACGTGACCCCGCTCAGCCTGGGCATCGAGACACAGGGCGGCGTCTTCACCCGCCTGATCGACCGCAACACCACGATCCCGACCAAGAAGTCGCAAATCTTCTCGACGGCGGATGACAATCAGACCGCCGTGACGATCCGCGTGTTCCAGGGTGAGAGGGAGATGGCCGCCGATAACAAATTGCTCGGCCAGTTCAACCTCGAAGACATACCGCCCGCACCGCGCGGCGTGCCGCAGATCGAGGTCGCCTTCGACATCGACGCCAACGGCATCGTCAACGTCTCCGCGCGCGACAAAGGCACGGGCAAGGAGCAGCACATCTCGATCCAGGCGTCGGGCGGTCTGTCCGATGACGAGATCAACAAGATGGTCAAGGACGCCGCCGAATACGCGGACGAGGATTCCACCCGCAAGAAGCTGGCGGAATCCCGCAACCAGGCGGAATCGCTTATCCACGGTTCGCAGAAATCCCTTGAAGAACACGGGGATAAAGTGGCCGAGGACGAGCGCGACGCCATCGGTATCGCCATCGAAGACCTGCAAGCCGCTCTCGAAACCGACAATGTTGTGCAGATCGACGAGAAGAGCAAACTCCTCGCTCAGGCATCCATGAAACTCGGCGAAGCGGTCTATAAAGCCGCACAGGAAGAGCAAATGGACACCGAAGGCTCCATGCCTCCGGGTGACGACGATGTTGTCGATGCCGACTTCGAGGAACTCGACGGCGACCACGACCGCAAAGCCTGATCCCCGGTAACGCCGGAGATTACGGGTCACGCGCGATCATATTGATTGCGCGCGACTCTGAAGGTATTGACCGAAAAGACGGCTGCAATCCGCTTGTTTCATTGTAAACACCGTGCAGCCGTCATCTGCTTTGAAGGGCGTGGGTATGTCGAAACGAGATTTTTATGACGTGCTTGGCGTCTCGCGCGGGTCTTCCGCCGACGAGATGAAAAAGGCGTTCCGGACGCTCGCCAAAGAACTGCACCCCGACCGCAACCGGGATAATCCTGAAGCGGAAAAGAAATTTAAAGAAGTCAGTGAAGCCTATGACACGCTGAAAGACCCTCAGAAACGCGCGGCTTATGACCAGTTTGGCCATGCGGCGTTCGAGGGCGGCGGTTTCGGCGGTCAGCGTGGTGGCGGCGGTGGTCAGGGCGATTTCGCCTCCGCTTTTGCCGATGTGTTTGACGATCTGTTCGGCCAGTTCGGCGGTCAGCGCGGCAGAGGCGGACAGGCGGGCCAGATGCGCGGCGCGGATCTGCGCTACAACCTCTCAATTTCCCTCGAAGACGCCTATGTCGGTAAGCAGGCCACCATCCGTGTGCCCACGGCGGTGCTGTGCGACGGCTGTAACGGCAGCGGGGCCGAGAAGGGTGCGGAGCCTGAAACCTGCGGAACCTGCGCGGGCCACGGCAAAGTGCGCGCCCAGCAGGGCTTTTTCACCATCGAACGCACCTGCCCCAGCTGTGCGGGGCGCGGTCAGGTCATCAAGAACCCGTGCAAAACCTGCAACGGCGCGGGCCGCAAGCGCGAGGAGCGCACCCTCAACGTCCAAATCCCCAAGGGCGTCGAGGACGGCAACCGCATCCGCCTTGCGGGTGAGGGCGAAGCGGGCGTCATGGGCGGCCCGCCCGGTGATCTCTACATTTTCATCGACATCGAGCCGCATTCAATCTTCAAGCGCGAGGGGCCGGACCTCTTCTGCCGCATCCCCGTGCCGATGGACCTCGCCGCACTCGGCGGTCATATCGAAGCCCCGACCATAGACGGCGGCCGCGCCCGCGTAGCGATCCCTGCGGGCGCACAATCGGGCAAACAATTCCGCCTGCGCGGCAAAGGGATGCCGGTCCTGCGCCAAAACCGCGAGGGCGACCTCTACATCGAAGTCGGCGTAGAAACCCCCACCAACCTGACCAAGCGCCAGAA
>CALDZQ010000197.1 GCA_937944035.1 uncultured Neomegalonema sp.
GCGACCCGTGCGAATATTCAGGTGCTTGGCGATAAGGATTTTCATCGCCGCATTGGATTGGCTGTTCCAATCAGCAGCGCGATTGCGGGCAAAGCCAACGATCTCGCCGGGTTATTCTCTCTTGATGAGATTTGATCTTAAAAACCTGTCCGCCGGGCTTTGTTCCGGCGGACAGGCTTACAGCATAGTAATGACGCGCTTGCGCCAAGGTCATCCGCGATCAGGTTGAACCATAGAGCGTCAGAATTCACGCAGGTCTTGGCGGGAATTCTGACTCAAGTTGATCGCGAATGACTTTATCGCAGAGAAGACAACAGCGATTCCGCTTCACCGCGCTTGCCGAACTCTCCGCTCTTGCCCAGCACCCCGGTCAGGATGGTGCGCGCTTCGGTCTTGCGGCCCGCTTTTGAAAGCGCTGCGGCGTAGTGATAGCCGATCTCAGGGTTATCCGGTGCGGCCTGAGCCGCCCGCTCCAGCAAGGACAGGCCCAGCTTGAGGCGGCCATACTGCACCAGCATCCAGCCATAGGTATCGGCGATCTCCGGCGCGCCCCCTGCGGCACGGAACGCGCGTTCGGCGTAATCCAACGCATCGGGCCGTTGCGACTGATGCCGCAGCCATGCGTAGTTATTCAGGGCCACCGGATTGTTCGGCTCCAGTTTCAGGAAGTCGGAATAGGCTTTTTCCGCCTCTGCCGCCTTACCCGATTCCATCAGGCCCGTCGCGTAGGTGATGAGCGTTGCACGGTCATTGGGGTTCCGGTTGACCCAGTCTTTCAGCGCGGCAAAAGCTTGCTCATTGCGCCCTGCACGGCGGCGGGCCGAATAGAGGTCAACTGCAAGACGACCGTTCGGATTGCGGGCAAAGGATTGCTCCAAAATCTGAACCGCCACAACAGGTTGCCCCATTTCTCCGGCGGCATGGGCCAGCAAACGCGCGGACGCGGCCGGCTGAGTCCGTGCCAGTGAATTGGCAGCTTCCTGCGCCACAGCCGTATCACGACGCTCGATTGCCAGGGTTGTCAGAGTGCCCGCCAAACCAACATCGTCCGGCCAGCGTTGCATGGCATTGCGAAGCACCGCATAGGCCTCCGTCGCATTATCCGCCCGCGCCAGCGCCTCGGCACGAAGCATAACGGCACGCGGTGAATCCGGCATTGCGCGAAGCAGGGCAGCGGACGCGCTCACGGCTTCAGCGTTTGCGCCTGAATCAAGCAAGGAAGTGGTTGCAAACGACAGATCACCGGCTGTCGAGCCTGGAATCCGGGCCAACCTGCTCGCCTCAACCGCCGCTTCCTGTTTACGGTCGGCCAGAATCAAATCCGCGACCAACGCGCGAGAGATTTGCGTCGAGTTCGGGATATTGCGTGTTTGCCGTTGAAGCGTTGCAATCGCTTTGTCAGCTTGCCCGGAGCGTTTCAGCGTATCCGCCAACCGCGTTGTCAGCATCTCACTCTGCGGTGCGCGGTTGAGAAGGGTCTCAAGACGCTCAGTTGTCTTGGATTTATTGCCCTCTTCACGGTCCATCTGTTCATGGGCCAGGATTGCGGCGATCAGTTCAGGGTTCATTGACAGCGCTTCATCAAGCAGCTTGCGACCCGCCGCCTTATCACCGCGTGCAGAGGCAATTCCGCCTTGCAGTGCTGTAACACTCGCCGTTTTCGGTGCTGTTTCTTGAAGCGAGCGCAGGATCTCATCGGCGCGCTTGATGTTACTGTTCGCAAGACTGTCACTTGCCTTCAGTAGCGCCATTCTGATTTCAGCATTCTGAAATTCCGGAAGCGATGAGTCCGGGTTCGGGTCCAGCAATATCAATGCATTACGTGCGTGTGCCGCTTCCACCGGATTGCCTGATTCCGCAAGTGCCGTGAAATTCTCTTTCGCTTTGTCGTATTGGTCGAGCGTAAGATACGCGCTTGCCAGCTTGCGCCGTGTGCTTGAATCCTGTGGCGATGCGGCCAGCAGTTTCTCAAGAATATCAATGGCATTGCTTGGTTGGCCCATACGCAGCCGCACCGACGCCAGCGCCCGGCGGGCGTCCAGATTATCCGGTTCCATCGAAATATAACGCAAGAACAGAGCATCCGCTTGGCTCAGTTCCTCACGTTCAGCTTTGATGAGCGCACCCAGCAGTACCGCAGGCGCAAATTCATCAAACGCTCTTTGAAGTTGCGTAAATGACCGGTTCGCCGAGTCTGAATCGCCTTCCGCAAAAGCCACTGCGGCCTTCAGATAATGCGCAATCGGGGCATTGGGTGACAGTTTCGACACGCTGTTTGCATCAGCGCGCGCGCCTTCAATATCGCCGGAGGCAAGATGCGCCCGTGCGCGGGAAATCAAAGGCCCGGTGGTGTTTGGCCGCAACTCGACCGCTCTATCGAAAGAGTAGAACGCCGCGTGCTTGTCGCCCAGCAGTAATGAGATTTCGCCGCGCAGAATCCAACCCGGCGCGTAATCAGGTTTTCCGGCAACGATTTCATCAAGCTTATCAATGGCTTTCGTATACTCTTTACGCGTCACATAAGTGCGCGCGAGGCCGAAATGACCTTCAACCCGACCCGGCTCCAGCGACAAAACCTCCAGGTTTTTCGCTTCCGCCTCATCAGCCCGATCCAGCTCCAGTAGCGCCGCACCTGCGATGATAAGCTTTTGAATGCGCATTTCTTGCGTCAGACTATCGCCTGAAACCGCGTCGAGCGCTTCTTGGGAAAGCCCGCGCTGTAAAGAAATTTCACCAATTAAAACAGCGGTTTCGTCAGTTGGCTTAATTTGTGCCGAGCGCTTGATTTCTTTTTCAGCGGTCTCCAGATCACCGTCGAGCAGGGCGATCTTGCCCAGCATCAGACGCGATCCGGCGTGGTCAGGATTCTCGCGCAGGACATTCTTCAACTCAATCGCGGCGTCGCGCATCTTGCCGCGCTCAAAGTATTGATTTGCCTTCTCGAATCGCTGATTGAGCGCTTCACTATCGGCCTTTGCAAAGGCAACAGGCGACACCATCGCGCTGTGACCTATCGTGCCGAAGCCCGCGAGCGCGAGCGCGAGGGCAGCGGATTTAGGGCTTGGTTTTCTCATCTTGGTCTCCAGATCAGGGCAAAACTGCGATTGTTCGTACCGTGCAGGAGCGAGGTTGAGAGTGGGTTAAGCTGCCCGTTGTTCGACCTCTTTTTTGTGAAGTCTTGAGAAAAAACTTTCTAACATAAGCACAGACCACAGTTCACGACTGTGATCCTGCTTGCCGCTCGTTGTGCGATTCCACAGCGTTTTCAGGCTGTTACGCTCAATCAATCCCGCTTCAATCACATCGGACCCGGCCACCAGCGCTTCCATCCGGGCGTGATGCGTGTCTGTCATCCACTCGCGGATAGGGGCAACGAAGCCACGTTTTTTTGCGTCGAGAATACCGTCCGGCACATGCTGGCGCAGGGTTGATTTCAGGATACGCTTGCCGCTGAAACCGTCTATTTTATAAGAGGTTGGCAGCTTTGCCGCCCATTCTGCGAGAGCAATATCGAGCAGCGGATTGCGCACTTCTACGCCCATCGCCATGCTCGCGCGGTCTACTTTTACGAGCATCCGCCCCGGCAGCCATGTCATCAAATCCACGTATTGCGCCCGTGAGAGGGGATCGTCGGTGTCAGATTGCGCGGCATGGTAGCGCAACAGGTCGGCGGAACTGTAGTCATCCACACGCCCCGATACACCCAAAAGGCGATCCCGCGCACCCTCTTTCATAATAGCCGTCGCCCGGAACAGCCCGCCCATCGCATCGGTGGACAGCGCCTCAAGCGTTGATTTTCCACGTAAAAAACGGGGTCCGCTTTGCAAGTTCGGGTATGCCTTGGCCAACGGCCCGAACAACCCCCGCGACACAGCATTCGGCAGCCGCGCCTTCAACCGCTCCTCATGCAAGTGATGCGGGTAGCGGCGGTATCCGGCGAACAACTCATCGCCGCCATCGCCCGACAGCGCCACTTTGACGTGCTTTGCCGCCATCCCGCATAAGGCGAGTGTCGGCAGGGCGGAGGCGTCGGCGAATGGCTCACTAAACGCGGAATCAAGCCAGTCCGGGCGGTCCATCGCATCACCGGACACAACTTCAACGTGATGATTTGCCCCGTGAAGCCGCGCCACCTGCGCCGCCAGCGCCGTTTCGTCCAGCGCCGGATCATCAAACCCCATCGTACAGGCATCCAGCCCCGGGCCCCGCAATTCGCTCGCAATGGCCAGCATTGCCGCGCTATCGACACCGCCTGACAGGAAAGTCCCCAAGGGAACGTCTGCAACCAGACGTTTATTCACCGCATCCCGCAGCAGCACTTTCAGTGCCTCCACGGCCTCATCATAGCACTCGAATTCCGCTGAAGGAGTGACATGAATCCGCCAATAGCGACGTGGTTCAGCGCCAACAAAATCGCCCCGTGCCAAACGCATCACATGTGCGGGGGGCAGCTTGCTGATTCCCTCAAAAATTGATTTCGGCTCCGGCACATACCCGAACGCGAGATAGTCGGCGAGGGCATCACGACGGATTTCCGGCACGGTATCCATCGCCGCCAAAATCGCATTCAGGTCCGACCCGAACAACAATTCGCCTTGATCGGTCAGCCGATAATAGAACGGTTTTTTACCCCAGCGGTCGCGCATCAAAAATGCCGTCTCGCGATCCTCGTCCCAGATTACGGCGGCAAAAAATCCGTCCAAACGGTCAACCAGCGCCTCCCCCCAATGCCGCCAACCGTGCAGCAGCACCTCGGTGTCGCTGTTCGTGACGAAGACCGACCCCAGAGCTTCAAGATCTCGGCGCAAGTCACGGAAATTATAGATCATACCGTTGAACACGACCGCCACACGCCCGTCTTCGCTGACAAACGGTTGTTGCCCGCCCTCAGGGTCGATAATGGCCAGCCGCCGATGCCCCAGCCCGACACCGGGCGCAAACCACGCGCCTTCGCCATCGGGGCCGCGCGCGGCAATCGCATCGGTCATCGCTTTCAGACGGGCAGGGCGCACAGGCGCACGCCCCGACAGATCAATAATCCCCGCAATCCCGCACATCAGCGCGCCTCCGCGTCGAGCAGTCCGTCCAGCGCGGGCATATCCGCCAGCAACGCCTCAACCGCCGCCACCGCTTCGCCCCGCTGTTCGGGCTGCGCGTATTGCGCCGACAGGGCCAGCACTCCGGCCTTCGCCGTTGCGCCCGTCACCCGCGCCCGTATCGC
>CALDZQ010000198.1 GCA_937944035.1 uncultured Neomegalonema sp.
CTTGTGTTGTCATTGTTTAGTCCCCCGCAGTGTGTTTCGACAGGGAGGAAACTACGTGAGGAATGTGCGCTCACTTTTTCGTGGGTTTTGAAATTTATGGCGAAATGTGTGAGCGGCACAGCAAGAAGGTGAGTTGTGTGAGGAACGTGCAAATGTGTATGAATGCAGGACCGGGGCGGGAACGCCCGCTGAATCATGGACCCGATTTAACATGAGAGCCGCATGAACACGCACGAACCGAAAATCCGCATCTCCGGCGTAACCAAGCGGTTCGGGCGTAAAACCGTTCTGGAAGACATTGACATGTCGGTCGCAAAGGGGCGCAAAACCGCGCTTGTCGGCCCTGCGGCGTCGGGCAAGACGGTGCTGATGAAATGTATCAGCGGGATTCATGTGCCGACGCGCGGGACCATCGAGATTGACGGGGTCCGGGTCACGAAGGCCGGGGGGCGCGACCATACCAGGCTGATGCAATCGGTCGGGGTTTTGTTTCAGCAGGGCGGGTTGTTTGACGATTTGCCCGTCTGGCGCAATGTGGCGTTCAAGCTGACCCAAACACGGGGCATGGCGGAAGCGGAGGCACGTGAAACCGCCATTGAGCATCTGGCAGCGGTCAATCTGCCGCCTGAAACCGCTGATCTTTTTCCCGGTGAGCTATCCGGCGGGATGCAAAAGCGGGTCGGAATCGCGCGGGCGATGGCAGGCGATCCCTCGCTGTTATTGCTGGACGAGCCGACGGCGGGTTTGGACCCGATTACGACGCGGGCGATCAACCGCCTGATCGATGACAGCATCAGAGGGACGGGCGCGACGGTCTTGTCGATTACCAGCGATATGGAGGCCGCGCGGCACGATTATGACGATCTTTACATGCTGCATGAGGGCAGGATCGTCTGGCACGGCGAAACCGCCGCCATCGACGCATCGGATAATCCGTATATCCGTCAGATGATCGACGGTAAGGCGAAGGGGCCGATTGAGGTGGTGGTTTAAGCTTTGTGCGATTGCGGGTCGTGACGTGTATGCACGTCTATGCTCTTCGTCCGAAATCGGCCTAATGCCTTGTTATAAAGCGCGCTCTGCAATCTGGTCACACGGATCGGGGCGTGGTATGGGGCGTCCATCGTCAGCAACGACATCGTATCGACAGGAGACCCGCTCCATGAAATCCGCAGTGATTGTTTTTCCAGGCTCTAATTGTGACCGTGATCTTGCGGTGGCGCTGGAGCAGGCGACGGGGCAGAAACCCGCGATGGTCTGGCATAAAGACACCGCTTTACCGGCAGGGGTTGACCTTGTGGCGATGCCCGGCGGGTTCTCGTTCGGGGATTATCTGCGCTGCGGGGCGATTGCCGCGCGCTCGCCGATTGTGCGGGACATCGTGCGGTTTGCGGATGGTGGCGGGCATGTGCTGGGGATTTGTAACGGGTTTCAGGTGCTGATCGAGTCGGGGTTGCTGCCCGGCGCGCTGATGCGCAACACGACGCTGAAATTCGTGTGCCGCGATGTGAAGCTGAAGGTCGAGGACACGCAAAGCGCGTTCACCTCGCAGTATCAGGCCGGAGAGACGGTGACGTTTCCGGTGGCCCACCATGACGGGTGTTTCGTGGCGGATGCCTCAACGCTGGAGCGGATTGAGGGCGAGCGGCGGGTGGCGTTCCGCTATCAGGAGACCGTGAACGGGTCGGCGAATGATATTGCGGGTGTTCTTTCTGATAACCGCCGTGTGCTGGGGATGATGCCGCACCCTGAGCGGGCCGCTGATGCGCAGTTGCTGGGCACGGATGGCAAGGCGATGTTCAAGTCGCTGGCTGATATGCTGGTGGCCGCATGAGGGCGGCCGGGCCGCTGACGCTGCTGGCATTGGTGGCGCTGGCGGGGTGTGCATCGCCACGGGCTGATGCTGTGGTGTTGACGCCGCCCGTAGCGCGCGGGTTTTCGCCCGTGACAATGGGTGAATTGCAGGGGCGGGACGGGATGGTGTTTCCTGAAATTTCCGTCTCTGACGCCTACGGGCGGGCCGGAGGCTTTGCCGCGCAATGCCTGGAGCCGAAGGGCTGGCGGCGGGTGGATGAGGCGCACGGCTTCAAGATGGTCGATGCGGCGGGTGTGGATCAGCTGCGCATCACCGTGGCGCGTGTGAGCCAATCCAGCGCGTTCGGGATCGACGGGGCCGCGCTGGACGCGTCGCTGAAGGAGGCGGTCGCGTCGGCGGTGCAGGGGCGCGGGGGCTGTGACGCCTGAGCCTGTGGGGCGTGCATCACTTCCTCCCCGCCCTGCCCGAACCGCTCTATTCGAGAACGGTGGTTTGCCAGTAATCCAGCACCACATCGCCATTGCGGATGATCTGATAGCGGCCCCGGTATTCGCCCGCAGGAAGCGGTGCGTCTTTTGCCGGGCGGCCGACAAAGCGCATCGCCTGAGCCTTATCGGTCTCCAGCGGTTTCGCCTCCATTCCGACAGGCTGAAAGCCCTCCGGTCCGGTCAGGTCGATTTTCTGGACATCGCCGCTTTTGAGCGCCACGCCGCGCGCGTAGAAGACAATCGCTTTGGATTCGCGGGTCGGCAGGGCGGGGGAGCGTTCGATGCTGGCCAGTGACACCGGCTCGGCGGAGAAGCCCATTTTCAGCATGAACGGTCCGGCGCCCGGCTGCCAATGCGCGGGTACATTGCCCGCCCAGAGTGAGCCTTTGGCCTCGCCGCAGCCCTCGCCGATGGCGCGGCCTGAAAACGGATCGAGCTTTTTACCGTCTTTGGTGATCGTCATGTGGACATGTGGAAACTCGGCCCGGCCCGACATGCCGACATCGGCGAGCGGGGTTCCGGCCTCGACCTGCTGACCTTCAGTGACGCGCATCGAACCACGGCGCAGGTGGCAGTAGAGCGTCTCGAAACCGTCATCATGCTGGATCGCGATGCCGTTGCCGCAGTCGCGGTCGCCGATGACTTCGCGGCCCTTGGCCAACCATGCACCGTCATACTCGCCGTCGCGGACCCGCAAAACCTGACCCGGTGCGGCGGCGACCACGGGCACACCGCGCAGCATTGTCGGCAGATCGAGTATCCGGAAATCAACGCCCTGATGGTCGTCATAAGTGCGGTTGCCGCAAGACGGATCGCTGATGCCTTCACCCAATGCGAGATCGACGTGATTCTGAAGGACGCAGGTGCGTGGATCATCACAGGCAATCGGCGCGATAAAGCGCACGCCTTCATCAACAACCGGCGCAGCGTCCGCAACCGGGGTCGCGGCGATGGTTTCGCCTTTGCCCGATGTGAAGAACCACAACACCCCGAATGTCAGCGGGAAAATTATCAAAATCGGTAATATCAGCTTTTTCATGGGGAACCTCTTTGGCAGAACCATATCAGGCGTAAACCCAAACCCTGAAAAAGGATTGAACATATGCGTGTGGCAATAATCGGGACAGGTTTGGCGGGATTGGCCTGCGCGCGGCATTTTGCACAGCACGGAGGCATGGTGACGCTGTTCGATAAAAGCCGTGGCTATGGCGGGCGGATGGCCACACGGCGCGGGGATGGCGGGGTTTTCGACCACGGTTTGCCCGGTTTTGATCCGCTGGCCTCGGAAATCGTTGATGTCTTGCGTGATTTGCCGGAATGGGGACCGGATTGGCGCAAAGTCGGTGTTCCGAGCATGAATGCGCTGCCCCGCGCGCTGGGCGGGGAGTATGACAGCCACCTCGAAACGCGCATTAATTCTGTCGCGACGGGGGACGCGCTGACGCTGACCGATATATCGGGAAACCGCTTCGAGGGGTTTGACCGTGTCGCAGTCGCCATTCCCGCCCCGCAAGCCGCCGAGTTACTGGCAGCGCACGGGGCGCGGTTTGAGGCGGTGAGCGGCGTAACCTATGCGCCGGATTGGACACTGATGTTGTCCGGGGTTGAGGGATTGCCCCCCGCGTGGGACGTGTGTACCCCGACTTCCGGCCCGATCGGGCTGGCTATCCGCGAGGCCGGTAAGCCGGACCGCTCCGCGATACCGGAACGGTGGACGGTTCATGCGGCGCGGCAATGGTCGGTCAATAATCTTGAGCGAGACGCGGGCGATGTCGCGGACGATCTGTGTTCCGCTTTTGAAGCGCTGACGGGCCTGACCACCACCGACAGCACGAACAAAGTGGCGCATCGCTGGCGGTTTTCGCAGCCGGAAAATCCGGTCAAAGCGCCGTTTCTGCTGAGTGCGGATCGTCGTCTGGGCGCATGTGGTGACTGGTGCGGCAGCGAGCGCGAGGGCGGGGATGCCCGCGCCGCTTGGATCAGCGGGGCCGCTTTGGCCGAAGCGATGTGCTGATGAGGGCTATCCCTCTATATCCATGATGGTATTTGGCGCTTGACCTGTGCGGCAATCTCAATTTTTGTTACAGTGGAAACAGTGTGGCCTAGATTGCAGGTTTTGCGGTTCAAAGGGCATCACGTCACAGGATATTGCCATGCGTGGGTCTGACGGCGCAGCGCCGATACATTATTCATTTTTATTGCTCGAAAATTTTTCGATGATCGCTTTCGCGTCTGCGGTCGAGCCTTTGCGGCTGGCCAACCGGGCAACGGGGACTGACATCTATACATGGTCACTGGTTTCAGAGTCCGGCGCGCCTGTAAGCTGTTCCGGTGCTTTGGAAATTTCGGTTAATGGCGGTTTGAGTGACGTGCCGCGCGGGGCGCGGATTGTGGTGTGTTCCGGCGTTGATGCGCATCGCGCGGCGAGCAAGCCTGTCCTGACATGGCTGCGCAAGCAATCGCGCCTCGGCTCGCCCATCGGTGCGCTCTG
>CALDZQ010000199.1 GCA_937944035.1 uncultured Neomegalonema sp.
CCTGTGCGCACCGCACAAGGGCAGGAGCTGTTCCGTCTGCGCGCCGGACCACTTCCGGACAGCCAGACCGCCGCGCGGCTGTGCGATCAGCTGCGGTTCCGTGGCATCGAATGCTTCGTTCCGGCCCGATAAGGCCGTGACGGCAGCGGCAATCTTCGGATGCTCGGAATTGGTGTTGACCGATTCCGAGCGTTCTTTTTTCAGGGAATGTGATCCCTGGGGCTTTATCCTGTTCGCGCGCAATATCGATACCCCTGAGCAAACCCGCGCGCTGTGCGATGCGTTGCGTGAGAGCGTCGGGCGGGATGCGCCGGTCCTGATCGATCAGGAGGGCGGGCGCGTTGCGCGGTTTCGGCCGCCGCACTGGCGCGGCTGGGGTGCGGCGCTGGACACGGCGGCGGCGGCGGACCTGAGTGAGGACGAGCGGTGCGAGGCGCTGCGGCTGCGGTATCGCCTTATCGGTGCGGAATTGGCGGCGGCGGGTGTTGATACGAACTGTGCGCCGCTGCTGGATATTCGCAATCCCGGCGCGCATGACATTATCGGCGACCGGGCCTTGGGCGATACGGCGGAGGATGTGATCCGGCGGGGGCGCGCGGTCTATGACGGCTTGCTGGACGCGGGGGTGTTGCCGGTTATCAAGCATATTCCCGGTCATGGCCGCTCCATGTGTGACAGTCACGAGGCGTTGCCGCGTGTGGATGTGTCGATGGATGTGCTGGCCGGGACGGATTTCCGGCCTTTTGCCGCCTTTGCCGATGCGCCGTTGGCGATGACGGCACATATTGTCTACGAGGCGCTGGATGCTGAGAATTGTGCGACGCTGTCTTCCCTTGTGATCGCGCATATCCGTGATGTCTTGAAGGTCGATGCGCTGTTGATGAGCGATGATCTGTCGATGCACGCGCTGGCCGGACCGTTTGCGCAGCGCACGAAACGGGCGCTTGATGCGGGATGCGATGTGGTTTTGCATTGCAATGGCGACGCCGCCGAGATGACGGCCATCGCGGCTGCGCTGTCGCCGATGAATCACGAAGCCGAGCGCCGTGGCGCGCGGGCGCTGGCCATGCGTGGTGCGCCCGACGCGGATGAAGGCGCGCTGCTTGCGCGGTACGAGGCACTGGCAAAACGCGGGGGCTTTCATGCTTGATGCGGTCGCACCGGATGAAGACAGTCTGCTGATCGATATTGAAGGGTTTGAAGGCCCGCTTGATGTGTTGCTGACCCTCGCACGGCAGCAAAAAGTTGATCTGCGCCATATCTCGATCCTGCAACTGGCCGAGCAATATCTGGCATTTATCGATTCCGCCCGCGAATTGCGGTTGGAGATTGCCGCCGATTATCTTGTGACCGCCGCTTGGCTGGCCTATCTGAAATCGCGCTTGCTGTTGCCGCCCGAAGAAACGCCTGAAGGCGAGCCGGATGCGGACGAGATGGCGAAGCGGCTGGCGTTTCAGCTGCAACGGTTGGAGGCGATGCGCAAGGCGGCGGCGCGGTTGATGGCGCGTGACCGGCTTGGCCGCGATGTGTTTGCGCGCGCCGCGCCCGACCCCGTGGCCGTGGATAAGCAGACGGAGTGGCGGGCGGGTTTGCTGGACCTGTTGCAAGCCTATGCGCGCACGAAAACCCGCGCCGCCTATACCCCGCTGCATATCGAGCGCCCGAAGATTTACGCGATGGAGGATGCGCTGAAGCGGCTGACCTCAACGTTGGGCATGGCGGTGGAGTGGACGTTGTTGCAGGATTTTCTGCCCGATGACTGGCGTGAGGAGCGGTTGATGCGCTCGGCGCTGGCCAGCACGTTTGCGGCAACGCTGGAGCTGGCGCGGGACGGGATTGTATCGTTGCAGCAGGAGGAAAGCTTCGGGCCGATTTACCTGCGCCGGGCGGAAAAGCGGCCCTCATGAGTGACGCGCCGGACGATCAGGAAAGCCTGAGCTTTGCGCCGCCCACCCTTGCGGAGCAGGAGCGGATGGTCGAGGCGCTGTTGTTTTCCAGCGTCGAGCCGTTATCGGCGGACGAGATCGAAAAGCGGCTGCCGCGCGGGTCGGATGCGGCGGAGGCGCTGCGTTTGCTGGAGACGCGTTACGGAAAACGGGGGGTGACGCTGATCCGGGTGGCCGGAAAATGGGCTTTTCGCACGGCGTCTGACCTCGGATTTTTACTGCGCAGTGAGGAAAAAACCTCGAAAAAACTGTCGCGCGCGGCGGTGGAGACGCTGTCGATCATCGCCTATCACCAGCCCGCAACACGCAGCGAAATCGAGGAAGTGCGCGGGGTTGCGGTGTCGCGGGGGACGCTGGACCTTTTGCTTGATCTCGAATGGATCAGGCTGGGCCGCCGCCGCGAGACGCCGGGGCGTCCGGTGACTTTTGTGACGACGGACGCGTTTTTGGATCATTTCGGGTTGGAGAGCGTGAAAGATCTGCCGGGCCTTCAAGAGCTGAAAGCCGCCGGATTGCTGGACGCGCAGCCGAGCGGGAAGTTCGGCATTCAGACGCTGCCCGTCGAGGATGATGTGGACGACGGCGAAGATGCGCCTGATCCGGACGAGCCGGAGTTGTTTTAGAGCGCTTTCCCCGCACGCCGATGCGGGGAAGGGACTTTTTTTAAGAGTCAGCACCAAAGGCAGTTTGTATAAAAGCCTGTCAGCTTTTCTTCAAATCCCTTTAGATGCCGGCCATGCACAGGTACTTCATCTCAAGGAAGTCTTCTGTCCCGTGATGCGAGCCTTCGCGGCCGAGGCCCGATTGCTTCACGCCGCCGAACGGGGCCACTTCGGTTGAGATGATCCCGGTGTTAATCCCGACGATGCCGTATTCCAGCGCCTCGGCAACCCGCCACACGCGGCTGAGGTCGCGGGCGTAGAAATAGGCGGCGAGGCCGAAAATCGTGTCATTGGCCTGCGCCACAACATCATCGACTTCCTCAAATTTGAACAATGGCGCGACGGGACCGAAGGTCTCCTCGCTTGTGACCAGCATTTCCTTGGTCACGCCCGTCATAACCGTGGGAGTGAAGAACGTGCCGCCCAGTTTGTGCCGCCCGCCGCCGACGATGACTTTCGCGCCGTGCTTGACCGCATCGGCGATGTGTTCCTCGACCTTGGCGACGCCGTTTTCCTCGATCATCGGGCCGATGGCGACGCCGTCTGCGAAACCGTCGCCGACTTCCATCGCCGAAACCTTGGCGGCCAGTTTTTTCGCGAATTCGTCATAGACCCCCGCTTGCACGTAGATGCGGTTGGCGCAGACGCAGGTTTGGCCCGCGTTGCGGAATTTCGAGATCATCGCGCCGTCAACAGCGGCATCAATATCGGCATCATCGAACACGATGAACGGCGCGTTGCCGCCCAGTTCGAGGCTGAGTTTCTTGATCTGATCCGCACTCTGCTTCATCAGAATCCGGCCCACTTCGGTTGATCCGGTGAAGGTGATCTTGCGGACAACATCGTTGGTGGTCAGCTCTGTGCCGATGGCGGAACTGGATTTACCCGTGATGACGTTCAGCAGACCCTTCGGCAGCCCCGCACGCTCGGCCAGAACCGCCAGCGCCAGCGCGGAATAGGGGGTCATGGTTGCGGGTTTGAGGACGATGGAACAGCCCACCGCCAGCGCCGGACCGGCCTTGCGGGTAATCATCGCGTTGGGGAAGTTCCACGGCGTGATCGCGCCGACGACGCCGATGGGCTGCTTGAGGACGACGATGCGTTTGTCTTCCTGATGGCCGGGAATCGTCTCGCCGTAGATGCGTTTGGCTTCCTCGGCGAACCACTCGATGAACGACGCGCCATAAGCGATCTCGCCCTTGGCTTCGGCCAGCGGCTTGCCCATCTCGGCGGTCAGAATCGTGCCCAGATCGTCCTGATTGGCCATAATCAGATCAAACCATTTGCGCAGCACGGCGGAGCGGTCCTTGCCCGTTTTCGCGGCCCAGCTTTT